>JBKJLU010000365.1:0-3817 GCA_046596815.1 Acidimicrobiales bacterium
TAACTCTCCTAGAACCGCATGCCGTATGCGAAACCGTGCTTGGTGTCGCGCTGGTGGGCATCGCCCTCGCGGGGCGCGACGCCCGCCTTGCCCATGATGATCACGCCCGTTGGACACCGGTCGACGCAGAGGCCGCACCTCGTGCACACGTCCTCGTCGACCACGAAGATCACGTGGTCATCGGGGTCGACGCCGGGCTGTTCGGTGTTGATCGACTCGGCGATGGTGCCGGCGTCGAGCATGTGGATGCACTTCCACGGACAGATGTCGACGCAGCCCTCGCACATGATGCACTCGGCCTGGTCGATGTGCAGGAACTGCTTCGGCTTGACCGACTTCGAGAGGTCATCCGAGCCGATCTCCTGCAGGACGTAGTCGCCCGGGAAGTTGGGGAGCGGCGGATTGGCATCCGTTTTCGCCACGGGTGATCAGCTCCCCCGCACGAGCGGCCGCCCGTAGGCCGAGGTCAGCTCACCCTGGTCGACAGGCTTGACCTTGTCGCGCTTCTGCCACCAGAGCCACATCTTGATCTGGGCGAGCAGGAACACGATGTAGAGACCAGCAGCGACGATGTCGCGCAACACCTGAGCCGTGACGATGAATCGGCCGTTCGGCAGCGGAATCCCATCCGGGAAGAGCAGGTTGTCGCGGATGCCGGGGCCGCTGGCGATGGGGCCCATCGGAATGCCGACCTTGTCGGAGCGCCACTCGAGTTCGTTGTCGGCCCAGGCCAGGAACTGGTGGGGCACGACGCCGTAGAGCAGGAAGAGCAGGGTGAAGACGAAGATGCCGGCGACGAACGCCTCACCCCACGTCAGGGCTGTACCCACCGCCCGGGTCTTGGCCACGCGCACGATGACGCCGACCATGGCGAGGCTGATGAACAGCGAGATGAGGAACGCAACCACTCGGATGAACCTTCGCCCTTCCTGGCCCTCGTGAACCGAATCACATTCTACTGAGGCAACCGTCGCTACACCCAGGCAGGTGCCTCGACGGCCGCGGTTCTACCACGGCACTTCTCGCCACTCCTACTTGGTCGGAAGGCGGCCCGTCGGCCTACGATGCGCGGCGTACCTGTCCCCGCTTGATCGGGAGCGTCTGCGTGACCGAAGTCCCCGAACATCTCCTCCGTCGTGCCAAGGAGCGTCGCAGCGCCATGAGCGGCGAGCCGACTGGGCAGTCTGGGGACACAGCCGGGGGCGCGGCCGGCGACGCCACGTCCCAGGCCGTCGAGCCGGCGTCTGCAGCCGCGCCTGCTCCGGCAGGCGGTGGTGGTGGTGCGCCGGCGGTTCCGACCGCTCCCGTGCCCCCGCCCTATACCGGTCCGCCGCCGTCTCCGCCGCGCAAGCAGCGGGTCCCCGGGTGGGCCATGCCCGTCCTCGTGGCCCTTCCGTTGTGGGCGGTGCTCTACGGCGGCGCCTTCGGTGAACGGGCCACCTCCGTGGAGACCCCGGTGCAGGTCGGGAGCGGTGTCTACAAAGCCGTCGGCTGCGCCGGATGTCACGGTGCCGGTGGTGGCGGCGGTATCGGTCCGGCCATGGACAACGTGGTCAAGACGTTCCCCGAGTTCGCCGACCACGTCGCCTGGATCCGTTCGGGGTCGGCGCCGTTCAAGGGCAAGCCCTACGGCGCCGAGGGCACCATCGCCACGGGCGGCATGCCGGCCTTCCCGAACCTGTCCGACGAAGAGGTCATCGCCGTGGTGTGCCACGAGCGGGTGGCCTACGCCAAGGCCGAGCTCCCGCCGGAGTGCGACCCCGCCGCCGCTGGCGCGGCGGGCGATTCCGCTAAGGCGGAGAGCTAGGCCGATACTGGTTCCGTGAGCGATCTCGCCGACGGAACCACGAAGGTGACCGACCGACCGGACGTGCTGGTGGTGGGCGGCGGCCCTTCCGGAGCTTCGTGCGCCTACTGGTTGGCCGAAGCCGGCTACGACGTCCTGCTGGTCGAGAAGAAGCGCTACCCGCGCGAGAAGACCTGCGGCGACGGGCTGACTCCCCGGTCGGTGAAGCAGCTCGAGGACATGGGTCTCGGCGACCAGCTCGCCGCCGACGGGCACCGCTTCACCGGATTGCGGTCGATCGCCTTCGGACGCACCCTCGAGCTCGAGTGGCCCGCGCATCCCGACTTCCCCAACTACGGGTACGTCATCACCCGTCACGATCTCGACGAGATGGTGGCCGAGCGGGCGGTGAAGGCCGGAGCAACGGTGTGGCAGGAGTCGGAGGCGATCGCGCCCATCATCGAGGGGGGCCTCGTCCGGGGCGCACAGATCAAGCGCAAGGCCGAGGGAGACGGGGGCCGCATCGACTCGGTCCGGGCCCGCTACGTCGTGGTCGCCGACGGCGCAAACTCCCGCTTCGGTCGGGCCCTCGGCACGTCGCGGAACCGGGACTACCCCCTCGGCATGGCCATCCGGGGCTACTTCGAGTCTCCCCGCCACGACGAGCCCTGGATCGAGTCGCACCTCGACATCCGTGACAAGGCCGGCAACGTGCTGCCCGGCTACGGGTGGATCTTCCCCGTGGGCGATGGTCGGGTGAACGTCGGCATCGGCCTGCTGTCGACGTTCAACCAGTGGAAGGCGGTCAACACGACCCACCTGATGGACGCGTTCGTCGACTACGCGCCCAAGTCGTGGGAACTCTCACCGGCGACGTCGTGCGGACCCGCCACCGGCGGACGCCTGCCGATGGCGCTCTCCGTCGGACCCCACGCCGGCCCCACCTATCTCGTGACCGGCGACGCCGGTGGCGCCATCAACCCGTTCAACGGCGAGGGCATCGCCTACGCCTACGAGACGGGGCGCCTGGCGTCGTCGGTGCTGATCGACGCGCTGCGCTCGGGCGACGGTCTGGCGTTGCAGCGTTACGACGTCGACCTGCAGGCGACCTACGGCCTCTACTACAAGGTCGCCCGAGCCTTCGTGAAGATCATCGGGCATCCCGAGCTCATGCGGGCCATGGTGTCGACGGGCATGCACTCCCGCACCCTGATGGAGTGGGTGCTGCGGATCATGGCCAACCTGCTGCGCCCCGACGAGCTCGGCCCTGCCGAAGCCGCCTACAAAGCCGTGGCTCTCCTCGCACGTGTGACTCCCGAGCCGTAACACCGCCGTTCTGTGTGCGTTTCGGGGGCCAGAGGCCTCCGAAACGCACACAGATGGGCTCAGGCGACTGCGATGGCGGCTCTGGCGAGGTCGGTGGTGCGCTCGATGTCGTCCCAGGTGTGGGCGAGCGAGGGGAACATCGCCTCGTAGGCACCGGGGGCGAAGGCCACACCCCGCTCGAGCATCGACCGGAAGAAGCGGGGGTACCAGCCGGACTCGGCCGAAGCTTTCGCCGCTGTGTAGTCGGTCACCGGGGTGTCGCTGAAGAACAGGCCGACGAGCGGTCCGACGACCGGCACCTGCACCGGGGTCACCTCGTTCAACACCGCCGCCAGCATCGGCCCGAGCTCGGCGGCTCGGCCGGCGAGCATCGTGTAGGCGGCGTCGTCGAGCAGCGACAGAACGGTCAGCCCGGCGGCGGTGGCGAGCGGATTCCCCGAAAGCGTTCCGGCTTGGTAGACCGGACCGATCGGGGCCAGCGTCTCCATGACATCGCGCCGACCGGCGAAGGCGGCGAGGGGGAGCCCACCACCGATCACCTTGCCGAACGTCCACAGGTCGGGACGAACCCCGGTGAACTCGGTGGCGCCGCCACGAGCGATGCGGAACCCGGTGATGACCTCGTCGAAGATCAGCAAGGCGCCGGCGCGATCGCACGCGACGCGGAGTCCTTCGAGAAACCCGGGACCTGGGGCGACGAGGCCC
>JBKJLU010000009.1:0-11232 GCA_046596815.1 Acidimicrobiales bacterium
ATGATCTTGCCGCTGCGGGTCTTGGGAAGGTCGTCGGTGAACACGATGGTCTTCGGCCTCGCGATGGCGCCGATCTTCGTGGCCACGTGCTGGCGCAGCATCTGCCCGTGCTCCTCGCTGGCCTCGTTGCCCCCCTTGAGGGTGACGTAGGCGATGATCGCCTGACCGGTGGTGTCGTCCTTGGCGCCGACGACCGCGGCCTCGGCCACGGTCGGGTGGTCGACCAGCGCCGACTCGACCTCGGTGGTGGAGACCCGATGGCCAGAAACGTTCATCACGTCATCGACCCGGCCCAGCAACCAGAGGTACCCGTCGTCGTCGAGCTTGGCGCCGTCGCCGGCGAAGTACCGATCACCGAACTTGCTCCAGTACGTCTCGCGGTAGCGATCAGGGTCGCCGTAGATGCCGCGCAGCATCGCCGGCCACGGTTCGGTCAGGGTCAGGTAGCCACCGCCGACGTCGACCCGTTGGCCGGACTCGTCGACCAATTCGGCCCCGATGCCGGGCAGCGGGTGGGTGGCCGACCCCGGCTTGGTCGTCGTCACCCCCGGCAGCGGCGCGATGAGGATGGCACCGGTCTCGGTCTGCCACCAGGTGTCGACGATCGGGCACCGTCCTCCGCCGATGTGCTCCTGGTACCACATCCAGGCTTCAGGATTGATGGGCTCGCCCACCGATCCGAGGAGTCGAAGCTTCGAGAGATCGTGCTTCGCCGGGAGATCGGTGCCCCACTTCATGAACGTTCGAATGGCGGTGGGGGCCGTGTAGAAGAGGGTGACGCCATAACGTTCGGCGATGTCCCAGAACCGGTCTTTGGCCGGCGTGTCCGGGGTTCCCTCGTAGATGACGCTGGTGGCGCCGTTGGCCAGCGGTCCGTAGACGATGTAGCTGTGACCCGTCACCCAGCCGATGTCGGCGGTGCACCAGTAGACGTCGGTCTCGGGATGGAGGTCGAACACGTACTTGTGGGTGAACGCCACCTGGGTGAGGTAGCCGCCGGTCGTGTGCATGATGCCCTTGGGCTTCCCGGTCGTCCCCGACGTGTAGAGCAGGTAGAGCAGGTCCTCCGACGACATGCGCTCGGGTTCGCACACCGGGTCGGCGGCGTTCACCAGTTCGTCGTACCAATGGTCGCGACCTTCGACCATGTCGACGTCGCCACCCGTGCGGCGCACGACCACGACGTGCTCGATCGACGGGGCGCCGGCGACGGCCTCGTCGGCATTCGGCTTCAGCGGACTGGCGGCACCCCGGCGATAACCGCCGTCGGCGGTGATGAGCACCCTGGCCTCGGCGTCGTTGATGCGATCGCGTAGCGCTTCGGCGCTGAACCCTCCGAAGACGACCGAATGAGGGGCCCCGATGCGGGTGCAGGCCAACATGGCGACCACGGCCTCGGGAATCATCGGCAGATAGATGTTGACCCGGTCGCCGCGCTCGACGCCGAGCGACTTCAACACGTTGGCGAAGCGTTGCGTCTCGTCGAGGAGGTCGGCGTAGGTGATCGTCCGGGTGTCCCCCGGTTCTCCCTCCCAATGGAAGGCGACGCGGTCGCCGAGGCCGTTGGCGACGTGGCGGTCGAGGCAGTTCACCGACACGTTCAGCGTCCCGCCCACGAACCATTCGGCGAACGGCAACTTCCATTCACAGACCGACGTCCAGGGCTCGAACCACTCGAGTTCTGCGGCCTGCTCGGCCCAGAACCCCTCCCGATCGGCATCGGCCCGGGTGTACATCGAACGGTCATTGACCAGGGCGGCGGCGGCGAACTCCGGCGGAGGAGGAAAGGTGCGGTCCTCGGAGAAGTACGCCTCGATCGTCGGTTCGGACGGAGCCATGCGCGGAGCCTACCGACGGTGTTCCTTGATCAGAGGAGCCAGTTGGGTTCGCCGGCCTCGAAGGCGGCGAGCTCGACGCCGATGGTGGTGTCGTCGCCGTGGCCGGTACGCACGACGGTCTCGGGGGCCAGCGGAAAAAGGTCGCGCTCGATCGAGGCCAGCAGGGACGCCTTGTCGCTGAACGACCGACCGGTGGCGCCGGGCCCTCCGTTGAACAACGTGTCTCCGGAAAACACCGTGGCTAGGTCGGGAACGATGAGGCAGACGCCACCAGGCGAGTGCCCCGGCGTGTGTCGCACGTGAAGCCTCACGCCGGCGACCTCGATGATGTCGCCGGCCGCGACGAGGGCGTCGGGCGCGCGGTCCGGGTGCACGACATCCCAGAGGAACCGGTCGTCGGCGTGAATCGAGATCGCGGCGCCTCCGACGGCGTCGGCCAGATCGAGGGCGGCGTTGACGTGGTCGTTGTGGCCGTGCGTGCAGACGATGGCGACGACCTTGCGACCGGCAACCGCGGCCGCGATCGGGCCGGCCTCGTGGGCGGCGTCGATGATCAGGACCTCGGTGTCGTCGCCCACCAGCCAGATGTTGTTGTCGACCTCGAAGTCGCCGCCGTCGAGGGAGAAGATGCCGCTCGTCACAACCCGCTCGATGCGGGCCCCGTCCGCTTTCACGCGCCGAAGCTGACGACCGAGCGCAGCACTTCTCCCCGTTGCATCTTGGCGAAGGCCTCCTCCACATCACCCAATCCGATCGTCTCGCTGACGAAGGCGTCGAGGTCGAAGCGTCCCCGCAGGTAGTGGTCGATAAGGATCGGGAAGTCGCGGCTGGGCAGGCAGTCGCCGTACCACGACGACTTGAGCGAACCACCTCGGCCGAAGAGTTCGATGAGAGGCAGTTCGACCGTCATCTCCGGCGTCGGAACGCCCACCTGTACGAGCGTTCCTGCGTGGTCTCTGGCGAGGAATGCCTGTTGATAGGTCTCGGGCCGTCCCACGGCCTCGATCACCACGTCGGCGCCGAAGCCATCAGTCAGATCGCGAATGGCTTCGACGGGATCACCGTTTCGGGCGTCGACGAGATCGGTGGCGCCGAATCCCCTCGCCCACTCGAGCTTTTGCGGATCGACGTCGACGGCGATGACCTTGCGAGCTCCGGCGATGACCGACGCTGCGATCGCGGCGTTTCCCACGCCGCCGCAACCAATCACGGCCACGGTGTCGCCGCGTCCGACGTTGCCCGTGTGGATGGCCGCTCCCCAGCCGGCCATGACGCCGCACCCGATCAGGCCGGCAGCCTCCGGACGGGCTGCGGGATCGATCTTCACGGCCTGCCCGGCGGCGACCAGCGTTTTCTCGACGAAGGCCCCGATTCCCAACGCAGGGCTCACTGCGGTGCCATCCGTCAACGTCATCGGTTGCGTCGCGTTCTGGCTGTTGAAGCAGTACCAGGGGCGCCCGCGTCGACACGACCGGCACGATCCGCACGGGGCCCGCCAGGCCAGCACCACGTAGTCGCCCGGCGCGACCGCATCGACGCCGGCGCCGACCGACTCGACGATGCCCGCGGCTTCGTGTCCGAGCAGGAACGGGAAGTCGTCATTGATGCCACCCTCGCGGTAGTGCAGGTCGGTGTGACAGACCCCGCAGGCCTTGACCTCGACCACGACCTCGCCCGGCCCCGGATCTGGCACGACGATGGTCTCGATGGTGACGGGCTCACCTTTGGCTCGGGCAATGACCCCGCGGACTTCCTGCGGCATGGAACCCTCCAGTGAAGCGGTCAGGCGTAGACGTGGAACGGCGTGCCCAAGGGGAGCTCGCCGCTGTCCCAAAGGAAGTTGATGGCGCCGTTGGAGACGCGAACGCAACCGTGGGATGCCGGGAACGGCGGGATGCTCGGAGACCCGTGGATCGCATAGCCGCCCGTGAAGTACTTGGGTCGGAACAGCTCACCCAGCTCGGAGATGCGCAGACCGTTGATCTGACGCTGGATCGTGAAGTTTCCCTCGGGGGTGATGGCGAGGGCGGTGCCACTGCCCGACTTGTAACGCGCCCCGTTGCCGGTGGACACGTTGATGACCCGATTGACCCGGCCATTGCTCACGAGCATGAGGATCTGACGCGACTTGTCGACCTCGGCGACGTAGCCGCTCGTGCTGCGGGGCGTGGGCAGCACCTTGTCGTCGAGGGCGCGCGAGGTTGCGGCATCGAAGTTTCCGGTGCGGGCGATGCCGGCCGACTTCTGCAGGGCATAGAGCGCCTGCGTCGTCGTCTGCCCGAACTTCCCGTCGACGGGCACCCAGTACCCGAGCGCGTTCAGTCGTGCCTGCAGGCCGCTGACGCCCGGCCCTGATGCACCCGCGGCGACGGGCTCGTCGGTGGCGGCGATGAAGTATCCGCGTCCGCTCGGCGTGCCGGCGATGCCGATGGCGATGCGCCCGGCAGGAAGGACGCCGCTGGCCGATCCCTCGAAGCTGGCGTCGCCGAAGGCGAAGATGCCGCCACGGGCGCCGGCGAGGCGATACCCCTGTCCGGTCGTGCTGGAGACGACGCCGACGATGAATTCGCGTCCGGGGGCGTTGCCGTGGTGGGGTGCGTTGCCGTAGGAGTAGACCGAGCCGTCACCGGCCACGATCCAGTACCCACCGCCATCAGGGGTGGCGGCCATGCCGACGGCTGGCCGACCGAGGCGCTCTGTCGCCGCCGACCCGAAGAACGCAGCGTCGCCGAAGGAGAACAGCCCGCCGTCGGCAGCCACGAGCCAGTAGCCGTTTCCGCTCGGGGTCGCCGCCATGCCGACGATGGGCTTGGCCAACCGGGTGCCACCCATGCTGCCGAGGAAGGCGGCGTCGCCGAAGGCAAAGATGCCACCGTCGGCTGCGACCAGCCAGTACCCCCGACCCGTGGAGGTCGAGGCGATGCCGACGATCGGCTGGTTGAGGCGGATATCACCAGTCGAACCCTGGAAGGCCGCGTTGCCGAACGAGAAGATTCCGCCATCCCGACCGACGAGCCAATAGCCGTCACCGGTGCGGTTGGCGGCGATGCCGACGAGCGGCTGGGTCAGCACGGTGCCGCTGGTCGACCCGGCGAACGGTGCATCACCGAACGTGAGGACAGTGTCGTCACCGGCCGCCGCTGCGGGAGTCGTCGGGACAAGAGTGGCGGTCGCGGCGATGCACGCGACCAACGAAACGAGGGTGAGAATCCGCCGGAGCACGACCGCAGGGTAGCGGCCCTCGGTCACCCCTTTTCGTGCAGGTTGTTCAGTCGACGGTCCATTCGAGGACGCGGAAGGCGCCGAGACCCGTGGGGTCGGCCAATGCCGCCGACTCGCTGACGCGGCTCTTGGCCCGCAACGCCGCGAGGTCGGGGGTCGAGGCCGCCGACTCCCAGGCGGCTCGCGCCGCATCGGTGAGTGCCTCGAGACCGTGGGCCGACAGGAATTCGTGCTGCGGACGATCGCTGACCGGTGCCTGCACTCGGGCGAGCTGGTCGATGCAGACCTCGACGGTGATGTCCTGGCTGCCCGGGCGGTCGAGCGCCCCCGTGCCGGGCGCGCCTCTTCGGTAGGTGCGCAACCACTCGTCCATGGGGCGCCGGGAGAGGTCGTCGGTGGTCGAGGCATAGTCGATCAGCACGACCCGGCCACGAGAGAGCCGCCGCAGAGCATCGCGGATCCACTCGACGGCTCGCCCCTGGATCGGAATACGGGCGCCTTCGGGAGCCGAGGGAACCAATCGCTCGGCCGTCTCGACGTCGATGGCGGACGCAGGGATGAGCACCTCGACCAGCGACGGTCCATGGACACCCGGCGACTCCGCCACCCTGACCTCGCTCCACCCGCGGGCCGTCCGCTCGAGCAGCACGAACGGGAGGTTGTCGAGCAGTTCGTTGGCGAAGACGACACCCGTCAACGGCCCCGAAGGCAGCTCGCTCAGCGACGCGACCCTCGGGCCACCGCCGGGGAGTACCTGGGCGCCGTCGCCATCATCCTCGTCCGAAGGCGCCACTGGGCCGAGCACCGTGGCCGCAGGTTCGACGGCGAGCACCGAGGGCTGCCGGTTGCGGAGCAGTTCCGAGCGCTCGACCAGGAGGTAGCGCAACGCCGGCGCGCACTGCGGCGATGCCGCCAGGACGGCCTTGGCCAGCGTCCCCACTCCGGCGGCGGCCTCGACCACCACGAAGGGGTCGGGCGCCCCGAGCTCTTCCCACCATTGGTCGAGCGCCCTTGCCAGCACGGCTCCGAAAAGCGGACCGATCTCCGGGCTGGTGAGGAAGTCGCCACTTCGCCCGGCGGCCCCGCCCTTGGCGTAGAAACCGGCATCCGGTGCGTAGAGCGCCAGCTCGAGATAATCGTCGAAGGGGATCGGGCCGAGCCTCCGAATGCGCTCGACCACCCCGGCGAGCGCCGAACCTCTTTGTGTTCTCGGACTGGGCTCACCCGGATCTACCGGACTGGGCTCACCCGGATCTACCGGACCAGGGATGCCGAGTCTCCGAGGTCGGCGAAGATCCCCGGGAAGACGCCGATCACGAGCACGACGACCACGGTGATGCCGAGGGCCGCGCCCAACGCCGCCGGCACCCGGATGGGCGTCCGATCTTCATCGGGAACCGGGCTGATCCACATCTCTCGCGCGATGTTGAAGTAGTAGAACGCGGCGATCACCGAGTTGACGGCGGCGATGATGCCGAGTGCGATCGACCATGGCGTGCCCGCATCGAGGACCGAGCGGAAGATGGCGAGCTTGGCGAACCACCCACCCGCCGGCGGCACCCCGGCCAGCGAGGCGAGGAACACCGTCATGATCACGGTCAGACCGGGGGCGTATTGGAAGAGGCCGCCGTAGCTCGAGATCTCACCCGATCGCGTCTTGCGGGCGACGGCCAGCACGATGCCGAAGGCACCGAGGTTCATGGCCGAGTAGATGAGCAGATAGACGATCGACGCCGTCTGGGCGGACTGCGCGGCGCGGAACTCGTCGCCGGCCACCGCGAAGGGAACGAGGATGTAGCCGGCTTGGGCGACCGAGGAGTAGGCCAGCATCCGCACGATGTTCGTCTGACGCAGGGCGATGAGGTTGCCGACGGTCATCGACAGCGCCGCCAGCACCCAGAAGATGGGACCCCAGGTGTCGGCGTGCCCGCGGAAGCCGACGTAGATCAACTCCATCAAAGCGACGAAGCCGGCGGTTTTCGAGGCAACCGAGAGGAATGCGGCGACCGGCGTCGGCGCCCCTTCGTAGGTGTCGGGTGCCCAGAAGTGGAAGGGCACAGCCGAGACCTTGAAGGCGAAGCCCACGATGATGAAGAGGATGCCGATGGTGACGACGCCGTCGAGTTGCTGCTGGTTGACCAGCTCCTCGCGGATGTCGTCGAGGATGGTCGTACCGGTGGCGCCGAACACCAACGACATGCCGTAGAGCATCACGCCGGTGGAGATGACACCGAGCAGGTAGTACTTGAGCGCAGCCTCGTTGCTCTTCAGGTCACGCTTGCGCCAGCCGGCCAGCAGGTAGGCGGGGATCGACAGCAGTTCGAGAGCGACGAAGATGCCGATGAGATCGCGGGCCGAGGCCATGACGAGCATGCCGAGCAGCGACGACAGCAGCATGAAGTAGTACTCGCTCGAGTAATAGTCGCCTTCCTCGATGTAGCGGTTCGACATCAGGAGCACGACGTAAGCCGATGCGAGGAACAGCGCTTTGAGCACCAACGCGAAGTTGTCGGAGACGTAGGCACCGGAGAACATCGACCGCACGTCGGCGCCCTCGAGGGCGAGGTAGATGAGTGGGAAGAAGGCGGCCAGGATGCCGAATCCGGCGATGCTCGGGATGAGGTACTTCTGGGTCTCGTCGACGAAGAGGTCGACCAGCAGCACGGCGAGGAGGACCCCGGTGAGGATCAGCTCGGGCGCGAGCGCGGCGTAGTCGAGGTGCGGAGCAACGAAGTCCACGGCGCTAGTGGTCCCCGACCACGAGGGCTCCGCCGGCGGGGCCGCCCTCTGCGAAGGCTTCGGTCACGCCCTGTACGGCGCCGTCGGTGACCTGGAAGAGGAGGCCGGGGAACACGCCGAAGAGCAAGATGAGGAAGAGCAACGGCGTCCACGCCAGCCACTCGGGGCCGTGCACGTCGTGGATGTGGGCGTCCTCGAACTCGGCTTTCGGCAGGCCGAACGCCGTCCGCTGGAACATCCACAGCAGATACCCGGCGGCGAGGACCGTACCGATGGAGGCGACGACCATGTAGCCACGGAACAGACCGACCGGCAGGCCCTCGGCTGGCTGGTAGGCCGAGAGGATCGCCGGGAACTCGCCCCAGAACCCTGCGAGGCCGGGTAGTCCGAGCGAGGCGAAGACACAGAACCCGAGGATCCAGCCGAGATGGGGCGCCTGCTTGAGAAGCCCGCCGAGGCGCGAGAGCTCACGGGTGTGGAAGCGCTCGCCGATCGATCCGGCGAGGAAGAAGAGCATGCCGGTGATCAGGCCGTGGGCCACCATGCCGAAGACGGCCGCGTTGACGCCGTAGTCGGTGAGGGTGGCGATGCCCAGCATCACGAAGCCCATGTGGGCTACCGACGAGAAGGCGATGAGGCGCTTCATGTCCTTCTGGGCAAGGCTGCCGAGGGCACCGTAGATGATGCCGATGACCGCCAAGCCCCCGATCCAGGGAGCCCAAGTGACGGCCGCTTCGGGGAGGATGGGAAGCGCGATCCGGATGAAGCCGTAGGTGCCGAGCTTCAGCAGGACCGCGGCCAGGATCACCGAGCCGACGGTGGGAGCTTCGGTGTGCGCGTCGGGTAGCCACGTGTGGAACGGGAACATCGGGACCTTGATGGCGAAGCCCATGAAGAGGCCGCCGAAGATGAGAATCTGGGTGCTCCTGGCGATGTTCGACCCGTTGGCGATGAGTTCGGGGATGTCGAAGGTGTTGCCCCCGAGGAAGTAGAGCGCCAGGAAGCTCAGGATCATGAGGGCGGATCCGAAGAGCGTGTAGAGGAAGAACTTGATCGAGGCGTACTGGCGGTTGGCGCCGCCCCAGACACCGATCATGAAGTACATCGGGAGCAGCACGAGTTCGAAGAAGACGAAGAACAGGATGAGGTCTTCGGAGACGAAGGTGCCGTTCATGCCCGTCTCGAGGACGAGCATCAGGATCAGGAACGCCTTGGGGTTGTGGGGTTCGGGGAAGTGATCCCACGAATAGATGATGCAGAGCACCGTGATGAACATCGAGAGGATCAACAGGGGCAGCGAGATGCCATCGATGAAGATGTGGTAGCGGCTGTTGATGACCTCGATCCAGCTGCGGTTCACCTCGAACTGCGCAGCCCGGGTGTTGTCGAAGTCGAACCGGGTGAGGATCCCGACGCCGACGGCGAGCGTCACCAGGCTCGTCACGAGGGCGACGATCTTGTGCAGTTCCTCGTTGGCCCTCGGGATGATGGCGATGCCGGCGACGCCCACCAGTGGCAGGAACACCGCCAGCGTGAGGGCCCAGTCGTCGAACCAGTTCATTGCGAAGTACTCCTTACGTCGCCAGTACCAGGGCCAGCGCAGACACGCCGACGGCACCGAGCATGAGGGCCGCGTACTGCTGCACGCGACCGGTCTGGATCTTGCGGAGGAGGCTGCCGGAACCCTCGGACGCGAGGCCGGCGCCGTTGACGAGGCCGTCGACGCCCTTCTGATCGATGACTTCGTAGACGAACTTGGCCAGGCCTCGGGCGGCGACGCCGGCGCCGTTGACCACGCCGTCGATGACGTTCTGGTTGATCCAGTACGCACCCCGGGCGATGGGTTCGCGAATGCTCTTCACGATGACGCCCTCGTACAGGTCGTCGAGGTAGTACTTGTTCTGCAACAGCTTGTAGAGCGGCTTTCCCAGCCCCTCGGTGTCGACGCCGAAGCGCACGCCCCGCCAGTAGTAGAGGAACGCCGTCCCGATGCCTCCGAGGCCGACGGCGACCGACAGCAGCGCCGTGGCGATGGCGAACTCGTGGTGCTCGATGCCGGCGCCGAGGATGGTCTGATTGTCGGTCCACTCGGTGAAGAGTCCGATGCCAGGGGCGTTGAGCAACCCGGCAAAGACCGAGAAGACGGCGAGGATCACCAGGGGCACGACGATGAGCGGCGGTGACTCGTGGGGGTGGTGGTGAGCGGCCGCGCCGCGAGGCTCGCCGAAGAAGGTGAGGTAGACGCAACGGGTCATGTAGGCGGCAGTCATGAAGGCCCCGAGAAGGCCGACCACCAGGAAGAGCGTGTACCCGCCTTCGCCGGCCCCGAGGAGGATCTCGTCTTTCGACCAGAACCCGGCCAGCGGAGGTACGCCGGCGAGAGCGAGGGTGGCGATACCAAAGGTGGCGAACGTCCACGGCATCTTCTTCCGCAGCCCGCCCATGTCGTCGATCATGTCGAACGAGTGGTGCGATCCCGAGTGGCTGATCGACCCGGCGCCGAGGAAGAGGCAAGCCTTGAAGAAGGCGTGGGTGAAGAGGTGGAAGACGGCGGCTGTCCAGGCGCCGACGCCGAGGGCCATGATCATGAAGCCGAGTTGGCTGACGGTCGAATAGGCGAGCACCTTCTTGATGTCGCGCTGCACGAAGGCGAGAGCGGCGGCGATGAGGATGGTGATGCCGCCGATGAGGGCGATGGGATTCCAGCCGCCGTAGCCGCCTTCGCCGATGAGGAAGGCCTCCCAGAACACGCCGTAGAGGCGGGCCACGAGATAGACGCCGGCCACGACCATGGTGGCGGCGTGGATGAGGGCCGACACCGGCGTCGGGCCGGCCATGGCGTCGGGGAGCCAGGTGTGCAGCGGGAACTGGGCGCTCTTGCCGATGACGGCGACGAGCAGCGCGGCGGCAGCCGCGACCAGGACGGTTCGGGGGATCGCTCCGGACAACGCGGCGTCGTTGATGGTCTGGATGTCGAAGGTCTCACCGGCGGCGAAGAAGAGCACCGAAATGCCGACGAGCAGGCCGACGTCCCCGGTTCTCGTGGTGAAGAACGCCTTGAGGGCGGCGTTCGAGTTCTTGTTGCCGTCGCGATCCCACCAATGGCCGATGAGCATGAACGAACAGAGCCCCATCAGTTCCCAGCCGAACAGCGCCTGCAAGGTGTTGCTGGAGGTGACGAGGACGAACATGCCGGTGGTGAAGAGACTCAGAGCGGCGTAGTAGTGGGTGAAACGTTCGTCGCCGTGCATGTAGCTGAACGAGAAGATGTGCACGAGCAGCGAGATCAGGCTGACGACGAAGCACAGGGCGATGGCCAGTCCGTCGGCCGTGGTGCCGGCCGAGACCTTGATCTGGCCGTTGTTGAACCACTCCCAGCGTCGGTTGACCGGCTCGCGGATGGGGTCGGCCTCGTGCTCGGCCTTCTCCTCCT
>JBKJLU010000014.1:0-22876 GCA_046596815.1 Acidimicrobiales bacterium
GCCGCTTCGGCGGTGTCGATGGCCGGCTGGTCGCGTCGTCCCCATCGCCGCTGACTCGCCTCATCTAGGGCGGACTCGGCGCGTCGAACGGCGCGTTGGTGGTGGGCGAGGTCGCCCTCGTGGTGAGCGAGGTCGGCTTCGGCTCGGGCGAGGTGATCGGTGCGGTCCGGGGGGAGGGTCGCGTTGATGCGCCGAAGGTCGGCGCGGTAGGTGTGGTGAGCGGCGCGGAGGCGAGCGCCGCCGAAGGCGAGGGGGTCGTCGGCCCGCACGGCGCGGAGGGTGACTTCGGCCCAGTGGTGGGAGAGGGTGTCGTCGATCTCGCCCACTCGCTCGGTCCGCCACCCGTGTTGTTGGTCCCAGTGCTCCCGCTCGGCGACGTCGGCTCCGAGGTGGACGACACTGTCGCGCACGGCCTCGAGGGCGTCGGCCGTCTTGCCGAGGCGGACCTGGGCCTGCTGCAGCGCCTGTTCGGCCCGGGCGATCTCGCCTTTGCCGCCGCGACGGAGGCGGACCAGCGGACCGAAACGGGCCAGTGCGTCGTGGCTGCGGGAGAGATGGCGTTCGGCTTCGTCGTGCTCTCGTTCGGCGCTAACCAACGCCCGCCGGACGCGTTCAAGGTCGTGGCCCCGGTTGAGGGGCCGGTCGCCGAGCACGTCGGTGTTCTGGCGGCGCTCGGCCCGCAACGACCGATCGAGGACCCAAGGGTCGTCGAGGGCCGCCAACTGCTTCGGCTCATGGCGGCGCATGCCGTCGAGGACCGCTTCGGCGGGCTCACGCTCATCGGCGAGCAGGCTGAGCGGATGGTCGGCGTCGGGCCGGGTGTTCCACGTGTGGGTGGGGTCTTCACCTCGTGATTGCCCGACGTAGCCGGTGAAGCGATCGAGGGCGGGGGTGCCGAGGAGGTGGACCTGGCGCCAGGTGCCGCCTTGGGCGCCATCGACCGTCCGGGCCCAAGCGTGGGACAGGTTCGGGGTGCCGTCGGAGCGGCGCCCGGCCACGAAGTCGGCGTCGAGGATGACGGTGCGGTCGTCGCCGTCGACGAGCACGGTCAGCGCGTTGGGTTCGACGGCGAGGACGGTGCCGGTCGAGCCATTGTGGATGGGTCGCTCGCCGCGGCGCTGCGGGTTCGCGTGGACGAGGACCCGGTCCCCGGCTGCGTAGGCGCGGGGATCGGGTCCCCAGGCGGGGCCGGGGAGGGTCGGCCCGCGCAGCTCGCCGCGGGCGGCGCGGATGGCCCGGATGCGGTCGGCGAGGTCTTCGCAATCGGCGTGGCTGACCGCGAGCACGGCGACGTGCTCGACGCCGTGGCGATCCGCGTCGGCGGTAGCGTCCTGCGCGAGGCCCTGTCGGGTCTCGGCCGAGGTGGCGGCTTGATGTTCCCAGCCGTGGTCGGTGCGGATCTGCATGCTGGCGTCGACGTCACCCGCCCGGAAACGGGCGAGGGCCTTGCGTTCGGCGGGATCGTGTTGGCGCCGGTTCACGGTGAGGCGCGCTGCGGGGATAGTCCCGGCGTCGGCGAGGGTCTCGAGGTGGGAGGCGAGTCCAGCGGCGGCGACAGCTTGGGCTTGGCGGGCGTCACCCACGAACCACACCTGGGCGCCGGGGGTCGCGGCAACGGCATCGGCGATGGCGGCGGCGTCGCGGGTGGCGACCTGTGACGTCTCGTCCACGATCACCACCGCGCCCGGTGCGAGCGGCGCTTCCTCGAGACCGATCCGGATACGGGCGATGGTGCGGGCCTCGAGACCTACGGCGCGGAGCTCGGCCACCGCCTTGTGGGTCGGGGCCATCGCCACCACCGGGTGTCCGGCGCGGCGGGCAGCGGTGGCCGCGACGTGCACCGCGGTCGTCTTGCCGTAGCCGGCGGGGGCGGCCAGGAACCGGACGGACGAGCCGGCACCACACAACACCCGCACCGCTTCGACCTGGTCGTCTCCGAGGGTCTTGGCCTCCGCGGCGATGGCGGCGTCGACGTATTCGACACCGATGGAATCAAGGTGTTGGGCGGCGAGGGTGTCGAGGCAGGCGAGGAGGTGGTCTTCGACGCCGCGCAACTCGACGGTCGACCACTCGGGTGGGCGGCGGCGGGCCTCGTCGGGCGCCAGCCGGACGACCAGGTCGGTGCCTAGGAACCGGCGGGCCACGTCCACGATCTCGTCGGTGGTGAGCCGCCCGGCCGACATGGCCGCGACCCGCTCGACGACGTGGGCCTCACCGAAACGCGAGTCGGTGGCGCACAGCCCGGTGTGCGGGTCGACAAGGGCAGCGAACATCTCGGCCTCACCCGGCGACGCCAGATGATCGGCCTGGCGACCGGCGACGAGGGCGTCGACGGCCCGTCCGGGGACGAGGCCAACGGCTGTGGCTTCGGTGGCCCAGCGGTCTCGGAGGCGTTCGGGGGTGAGGGTCTTGTTCTTGCGGGCGCGGGTGGCCAGCGACGCCCGGTCGTCGGCGCGCATCCGTTCGGCCTTGGAGGAGAAGGCGACTTCGCCGTTGGCTTCGAGGCGGGTCTCGATGGCCACCGTGCGCTTGGAGAACGCCCGGAGTTGCTCCCGAGTGAACCCGACGATCTCCCGGGAGCCGTTGCGTTCCGGTCCCCACTCCACCCCCAGGCGATCGATTAGGGATCGCTCCAGGGCGTTAAGGAACACGGTGCCCGCGGCCTTGCCCCATACGTGCAGGGGGGCGGCGTCGAAGGCGACGTGCTGGCCGTCGGCCCGTCGCACCATGTTGGGGATGAGGCAGTGGGTGTGCAACTGGGGGTCGCCGTCGCGGCTGGTGCGGTGGGCGAACGTCGCCACCGCGAACCCCCCGGTCGCCACCCGCCGGCGGATACCACCGGATTGTTGGCGAGCGAACGCCGCCCGCTCCTCCAAGAACCCAATGGCCACGTCGGTCGCCTCGACCACCGCGATCGACACCGCCGCCGACGTTTCGGGGGTCCCGAAGGCCCACAGGAGCGACGCGCTCTTGGGGACCGACAGGGTCACGTCGATGGCCCGGACCTTCCGCTCCCGCAGCCCGGCCAGCAGGTCCTCGCCCGAGTGGGGGTCGAGCCCGTCGACCAGGGCCCGGAGGTCGGCGGCTTCGACGACGCCTTCGAGGCCGAGGGACTGGGCCCATTGGCCACGCCACACGCCCGGTGCCTCGCCGGCGCCCATGTAGTAGTCCTCCATGCCGTCGGCCACCGACGAGATGAGATACTCGGCGCCCTTCAGCTTGGTGATCGTCAACACGACGCCCACTCCCGCTTTTCGTCCCGGTCACCGGTGACCGGGCACGCCTCCCCGAAGGGGTGGCAAGTGCCTGCCAACGTTGGGCTGGCTTGTTGGAGAGATGGTGTTGAGGTCATCGACTCAGCTGGCGGTTCGATTGAAGAGATCGAGCTGATCGGTGCTGGTTGCGCGCTGATCGGTGCTGTTTGCCTGACGACGTCGAGATGACGGTGTCGCTTTCGCTTGGGTTGGCGTCGCTGGCGGCTCGGGAGTCCCTTCGACCGCCACCGCGATCACCGCAGCCGCCGGCGACCCGGGCAGAGGTCCGACCAGGACAGCTCCGACCATCGCCTCGAGGGCGGCGCGGGGGACCCGCAGCACGCTCCCGAAGTCGACCACCGGGAGACCCCGCTGGCCGTTGGTGGCCCGCCACTCCCGGGTCATGGCGTAGGCCTTGGTGCGGCCGATCCGCAACAGGGCGGCCGCCTCCTCCACGGTCAACAGATCAGGCAGCGCTGAGACTTCGGGCAGAGTAGTCAACGGACATGTAGAGTACGGAGGCTCAACAGAAAGTCAAGTAGTTCTTTCCAACCGTTGATCGACGCTGTATGATGAGGGCAATGAGCACACGCAAACTCGGGGTCCGGCGGACCATGACCCCCAACCAGGTCGTCGCCTCCAACGTCGCCAAAGCCCGGGCCCTGCGGGGCTGGACCCAAGAAGAGGCCGCCGAAGCCCTCGCCCCCTACCTCGGCGGGAAACTATCGGTGGCCAGCTTCTCCGCCCTCGAACGCTCCGCCTGGAAAGTCGACCGCATCAAAGTCTTCTCCGCCGACGAGCTCCTGGCCCTGTCCCGTGGGTTCGATCTACCCATCGGATACTTCTTCACCCCGCCACCCCCCGCCTTCGACGCCGGCCTGCACGCCCCCGACGCCGGCATGAAAGGCCTCGACCCCATCGTCCTGCTCGACGCCGTCCTCGGCACTCCCGACAACCTCGGCGCCTGGGAAGACGACCTCCTCGCCTACGCCGCCAGCCAAGCCCCCATGCCCCGCAACAAGCGCGAGAAGCCGAGCGTGTCGCCCTCCGACTTGCCCCAGCGACTCCACCCCCTCGGGAACCTGCGAGCCAAAGCTCTGCTCCAACAAGCCTTCGGCGACCTCGACCAAACCAGCTCCGTACTCGAACGACTCGCCGAAGCCATCCGCATCCTGGACGAGACGACACCAGCCGACAGGGCAAACGAGACGGGACGAGCCGGCACAGCGAACAGGCGGTCCCGGACGCAGTCAGTTGCGAAAACCACATGAGCGGACAGTCCGCAACAAGGCACCGTCCGGGAAAGGAACTCAGCCAATGATCGAGAAGCGACTAACGCGTTCGGGAGAAGCCCGATATGAAGCACGCCTACGAGGACCGGATGGCACCGAAAGGTCTCGGACCTTCCGCACCAAGAAGGAGGCCGAGCGCTTCGAGCGCGCCCACCACGCTTCGATCGACAGCGGGCTCTGGATTGATCCGCGAGCCGGACGGGTGTCGCTCGAGACTTGGGCGACGGAGTGGCAGCGCTCGGTTGTTCACCTGCGCCCGAAGTCCCGGAAGGCGTACGACGTCAATCTGCGGTTACACATCCTCCCCGTCCTTGGCCATCACGAGCTGTCCAAGCTGACGCCGTCGATGCTCAGGGCGTGGTTGTCGGATCTGAACGGAAAGAACGGCCGCGGTGGCAAGCCTCTGGCTCCGGGAACGGTTGCTCAGGCATACCGCGCGCTCAACCGGGTGCTCTCGGCCGCAGTTGCTGACGATGTGATCGGGCGCAACCCGCTACGGGGTGTGAAGCCACCGCGCGTCGAGTCCGAGCCGATGCGTTTCCTCACGCATGAAGAGGTCGCATTTCTCGCCGATGTCATTGACGGGCGTTACCGATCGCTTGTGTACATGGCTGCCTACACCGGTCTCCGCGCGGGCGAGCTCATCGGTTTGCGACGAGCCAATGTCGACCTGCTGCGTCGAACAATTACCGTCATCGAGCAGGTCCAGTACATCGACGGCCAGTACCTCGTCTCGACGCCGAAAAGCGCAGCGGGTCGCCGGTCTGTCTCGATGCCAAAGCTGGTTGCAGACGAACTGGATGAGCATCTGCGCGTCAACGCCGACCTGAGCGGGGCGGGTCTCGTCTTCACGGCGCCTGCCGGCGGGTATGTGCACATCAACAACTTCCGGAAGCGAGTCTGGCTTCCGGCGGTCCATCGGGCCGGCTTGGAGCCCCTGCGCTTCCACGATTTGCGTCACACATGCGCCTCACTCGCCATCGCCGCCGGAGCCGACATCAAGGTGTTGCAGCGCATGATGGGCCACGCCTCGGCTGCGTTGACATTGGACCGCTACGGGCACTTGATGCCGGGTCAAGCCGAGAGCGTCGCCGATCGACTCGATCAGATGGCGCGGGCCGCCGGGCCAATTCCGATCGCTGGCGTCACTGCTATTGGGACGAGCGCAAAGTCCTGATCACGCGACAGGGGTTCACTGCTTTTCGATAACGCGGTAGGTGACGCGCAATGCAGCGCATGCCTCTCGCAGCGGCGGACTATTCGTTCGGACGGCGATGGATGACTCGGTGAGGACCGCAACTGCGAGAGCTTCGGAGCTCAGGAAGTTCAGCCGACGAGGGGTACGGAGTGCCGCCATCACCGGCACGAGGGTACGCGGACCGATCATGCCGATCGGGTCGGGAAGCGACAGTAGTCGGGCGCGAACTTCCTGCCGGTCGGAATCAGAAAGTGTGCTGATGCGACCAGACAGGGACCCATCGCCTGATCCTTGCTCAGCCGCGCTGGCGACCCGGTAGTACCAGCTCGACGTTGTGTACAGGGCTGAGAGCGACGCCTCTTCTGCGAAGGGCGCGATTGCATTTCCCGCCAGGATGTCAAGCAGCAGGTGGTCGTCGATGACGAGCACCGTCAGGCCAACGATTTACTGGGTCGCCAGGTCAGGATCGTCGTCGCTGATCTCCGCGACCGCGCGGTCGTAGTCCCCACTCGAAACCCAGTCGGCGAGCGCGAGCCGCGCGGCGTCGGAGAGAGCAGTGAGCGACATGATCGATGGCCCGTCGAGCAGCTCGCCTCGCTCACGAGCAAGCGTGCGCGCACGTTCGACGACGGGCTGCAACTCCGGGGCGAGCTTCACCTCAATGGCCACGACGTCGAGCGTACCGCTCGAGTCGCGCTCACCAGACGCGTGACCACGCACGGTGTTGAGCGACGCAGTTCTGTGTCGGCCGCGGAATTACTCGGCGATTGCGGCCGCGGGATATTCGCGGGATCGAACTGGGCCCGTCAGGGGCCATGTCTCACGACATGGCCCCTGACCTGGCTTTTCCCGAGTGGTCGAGACCGGCATCGATCCGGTGACCTACCGCTTTTCAGGCGGTCGCTCTACCGACTGAGCTACCCGACCGGGAGCGGTCCTGACGGGATTTGAACCCGCGACCTCCGGCTTGACAGGCCGGCGTGCACTCCAAACTGCACCACAGGACCAACATTGCTACCCACCCCCGAAAGGGCGACCGGATCGTAGCGGACCCGACACTCGGTGTTCGCGTGGCACCATCTCGGGACGCCGTAATCCACGCAAAGGGGCATCTTTTCCGTGACAACCATCGAGCGACCCGTTTCCCACGACTTCGACCCGACCATCCGGCCCCAGGATGACCTCTTCGGTCACGTCAACGGTGCGTGGGCGTCCACCGCCGAGATTCCGGAGGACCGTGCCGTGTTCGGGTCGTTCGACCGCCTGCGAGACGAATCGGAGCGCGACGTGCGAGCGATCATCGAAGAGGCAGCCGCGTCGGCCGCTGCCGAGGGGAGTGAGAGGCGCAAGATCGGCGACCTCTACACGAGCTTCATGGATGAAGCCGCCGTTGAAGCCGCCGGCGTCGATCCCGTGCGTCCGTTCTTCGACCAGGTGAACGCGGTCAGCGACCGTGACGAACTCGTCCATCTGCTCGGCTCGCTCACCGCCCTCGGCGTCGGCGGCCCCTTGGGGGTGCGGGTCGGCGTCGATCGTGGCGACCCGAGCCGACACGTGCTCCACGTCTTTCAGAGCGGTCTTGGCCTGCCCGACGAGTCGTACTACCGGCTCGAGCAACACGAGGAGGTACGTCGGGGCTATCGGTCGCTGATGGTGCGGATGTTCGGCCTGGCCGGCATCGGCGGCGAGGTCGAGGCGGATGCGGTCATCGGTCTGGAGACCAGGCTGGCAGCGTCACACTGGGACCGGACGGCGGTTCGGGACGCCGTCAAGACGTACAACCTGCAAACCGGCGACGAGCTGCTCAAGCGGCTTCCCGTGGCACCGGCGTTGTTTGCGGCGAGCGGTATCGGCGTATCGGCGTGGGCCGAGGTCGTCGTCTCCCAACCGGATGTGGTCGAAGCCGTCGCCGGGCTGCTCGAAGAGGTCGACGTGGAGACCTGGAAGCTGTGGGCCAACTGGCGGCTGCTCCTGGCTCACGCGCCCTACCTCTCGAGCGACTTCGTCGAAGCCCACTTCGACTTTTTCGGCCGCGCACTCACCGGCGCTCCGCAGCTCCGCGAGCGGTGGAAGCGGGCCGTGGGCTTCGTCCAAGCGGTCATGGGGGAGGCCGTCGGCCAGCTCTACGTCGACCGCCACTATTCGACGAGAGCCGAGACCGAGATGGCGCAGCTCGTCGAAAACCTGCTCGAGGCCTATCGCCAGCGCATCACCGATCTGGAGTGGATGGCCGACGAGACACGGCAGCGGGCGCTGGCCAAGCTCGACGCATTCACCCCCAAGATCGGCAAGCCGGAGAAGTGGCGGAGCTACACCTCCCTCGAGGTCGACGCCGCCGACGTCGTCGGCAATTTCCACCGGGCGGCCGCATTCGAGTTCGCGTACAACCTGGCCAAGCTCGACGAGCCCGTCGATCGAGACGAGTGGCACATGACGCCCCAGACGGTCAACGCCTATTACAACCCGACGATGAACGAGATCGTCTTCCCGGCGGCGATCCTGCAGCCGCCGTTCTTCGATGCCGACATCGACCCCGCCTACAACTACGGGGCCATCGGCGCCGTCATCGGCCACGAGATCGGCCACGGATTCGACGACCAGGGCTCCCGCTACGACGGTGACGGCACGCTTCGCGACTGGTGGACGTCCGACGACCTCGAGCGCTTCGGAGTCAAGGTCAAGGCGCTGATCGATCAGTACGACCAGTTCTCACCCCGGGGTCTGGAAGGGAGCCACACCGTCAACGGTGGGCTCACCGTCGGCGAGAACATCGGTGACCTCGGCGGCGTCGCTGTCGCCCACCACGCCTACCGGCTGAGCGTGGAGGCGTCGGGATCCGAGGCGCCCGTCATCGACGGGCTCACCGGTGATCAGCGGTTCTTCGTCGGTTGGGCCTTGGCCTGGCGCTTCGTTGCCCGCCCGTCCGAGGCGATCCGTCGACTGACTATCGATCCGCACTCGCCGGCCGAGTTCCGCGCCAACGTGGTGCGCAACGTCGATGCCTTCCACGAGGCCTTCGCCACCAAACCCGGCGACGGACTCTGGCTCGAGCCGGACGAGCGCGTCGCCATCTGGTAACAGGCGGTCACGGCGAACCTCCGCCGTGCCGTCATCTTCGTCGTCGTGGGCGATACGCGGGAGCTGTGGCCAGATCCAGATCACGAGCGCAGCGGAGCCGACGAAGGCGAACCAGAACGGTGCCGTCACGCCCCATACGCCGGCGATGAGCCCGCCGAGGACGCTGCCGACGACGATGCCGCCCTGGACGCCGATGAGGTAGACGCTGCTGACCCGGCCCTGAAGCTCGTTCGGAACGGCTCGCTGACGGACGGTCCGAGACGTCGTTCCCCACACGAAGGCGTGCGCTCCGAAGGCGAACATGATGACGAGGGCCACCGGCAGCGAGGTCGTCAAGGCGAGCGCCCCGTGGGTGACGGTCTCGATGATGAGACCGGCCCGCATGAGGTTGCCGAGGCTGACGCGTGCGGCGAGGCGAACGTAGAGGCCGGTGGCGGCGACGCCGCCGAGGGCGAGTGCTGACGTGAGAAGTCCGAAGCCGACCTCGTTGGTTCCGAGCCGCTCGATGGCGTACAGGACGAGCACCGACCATGCCGCGCCGAAGGTCACGTTGAAGGTGACGATGGTCAGTGCGAGGGTCCGGACGGCGGCGTTGCCCCAGAGCCAACGCAGTCCCTCGACGATCTCGCGACGGGCCGGCCTTCGGGTCGATGGATCGACGCCGTGCGGCGGAAGGACCATGCGGGAGATGGCGAGAGCGCTCATGACCATGGCAAGGGTTTGCGCCACGAACGGCACGATGGCGTCGGCGGCGAAAAGTGCGGCACCGATCGGGGGTCCGAGAAACTGGTTGATGGTGACGAAGCCGGCCATCACCCTGGCGTTTCCGAAGCCGAGTTCGCGCCGCTGGACGATCATCGGCAAGAGCGTCTGGGAGGTCGTGTCGGCGAACGTTTCCGCGGTTCCGAGCAAGAACATGGCGGTGAGTACGACGACGATGTCCACCCGGTCCGTGGCAATCGTTGCGGTCAAGCCGACGAGCACTGCGGAGCGCACCAACTGCACCGTGAGCAGGATGCGTCGACGGTCGAGGCGGTCGGCGACGACGCCGGCGTAGAGGCCGAACAACAGCCAAGGAAGCCGCTGCAGCACGACGGCCAGGGCGACGAGGAACGGACTGGACGTCTGGGAGGCGACGAGGAGGGGACCGGCGGCGAGCGCAATGCCGTCGCCGAGGTTGCTCAGCCAGGAGGATGCCAACATCCACCGGAACGGCCGACCGAGGCGCGCCGGCGCAATTACCTCGAGGGGCCGCAGCACGCCCTGAGTCTGACTCCTGAGTTGCATAATTGGCCCCATGAAATTCGGCGTCGTGCTTCCCGGAGGGTCACCGGAGGTGCAACTCGGGTTGGCGGTGGCGGCCGAGCAAGCAGGTTGGGACGGGGTCTTCGTCTGGGAGGCGGCCTACGGCGTCGACGCCTGGTGTCTGTTGTCGGCGATGGCGGTGCGCACGAAGCGGATCCGGTTGGGGACGATGTTGACGCCGCTTCCGTGGCGTCGGCCGTGGAAGGTCGCCAGCCAGGTCGCGACGCTCGACCAGTTGTCGGAAGGTCGGGCGATACTCGGCGTTGGATTGGGAGCGGTCGACACCGGGCTCGGTCGGACGGGCGAAATCGAGGACCGCAGGCAACGAGCTGAACTCCTCGACGATGGCATCGGCGTGATCCAGGCGCTGTGGTCCGGAGACCTCTCGTACCAAGGTCGCCATCACACCATCGACCTCTCGGAGCGAGTCGACCTCGCCTCGTTCCGACCTGTCCAACCCCGCCCACCGATCTGGGTCGTGGGCCGCTACCCGTCGTCGAAGTCGATGGAGCGAGTTCTTCGGTGCGACGGATGGATCGCCGAAATGGTGACACCCGAGGCCGAGACGCTGCGAGCGGGATGCGAGTGGCTGCAGGCCCAGCATCAGGAAGGCATGCACCCGGATCAGGAGATCGATGTGATCGTCGAGGGAGAGACACCGGTCGACGATCCGGCCGCAGGGCGAGCCACGGTCGCGCGGTGGGACGCGGAGGGAGCCACCTGGTGGCTCGAGTCGCGATGGGGAGGGGAGTCGCCAAGGGTCGCCGACATGGGCCGCCGGATCGCCGCTGGTCCGCCCGTCTCTTTCCGCAATTCAGGGGGGCTCGACCGGTGACGGGACGGGTCGGCGATGCCTCGTAACAGACGCCGCAATCAACGGAGCCCTTGACGCCGTCGATCGCTACAAAGAGGTGCGCTCCGGCGCCAGCATCTCGGGCATCCGTTCGCGCCACCGCTCCTGCGGCTACGCCGTGGCGTGAAGGCCCTCGTAGGCGGCAGCCAGCTCGTGAAGCGCCTTCCGGCCGTCGCCGTGAAACGACGAGCCGTGCATGACTGCCAGGGTCGTAGGGTCGAGGTCGCCGAGGGCGCGCAGCGTCGGCGCGGTCTGCGGGGTGAGACAGGTCGCGTGGAACATCGCCTCGGCGGTAAGGGCCGGGTCGATGAGGTCGTCGGTCGTAAGTGCGGGCGGAGCGCCGACCTGGCTGAACAGGTCGCCGCACAACAGGGTGCCCGTGGTTTCCTCGAAGAGGACCTGGGCCTCCCATCCGTGAGGAACGTGCGGCGTCGAGATCTGTCGCAGTCGCTTCCCGCCGAGATCGATGACTTCCCCCTCCTCGAGCGACCGCGGCGGACGGTCGCACAGATCGTTGAGCGAAACGTCACAGCCCAGTGCACCATGGGCAACCTCGCTGCTAGGCGCAGCCGCAAGCCACATGTTCATCGAACCGCACTCGTCAGCCTCGACGTGACCGAAGGTGATCCAGCGCAGCGACTCGACTGAGGTCACCGTGGCCATCGCCTCGGCGACCAGGGGGAACAGCATCCGAGGTCCCGTATGGAAGATCAGGCTCTCTTCACCTCTTACGAGGAACTGATTGAACGTGAAGCCCTCTGGGCTGACGTCGGGGATCCAGGTCGAGATTCGGTAGATGTTGTCGGCGATTTCGTCGACGGTGGGTTGCATGGGTTCCATGCCCTGATGGCGTTCAAAGGGGGGCGTCCCCGTTCACTCAGGACTGAACGACCCAGCGGATCCCGTCGACCTCCGGCTCGTACACGCAGTAGACGCCAGTGCGGACCCGCCGGTCGAGGGCCGGGCCCGCCTCAGGTAGGGCCTCGGCCAGACGCGCCAAGGCCGATCGCATGGCACGGCTGACGTTCAGGCGCGCCCGTTCTGCCGCCGATGCCGCCTTTCTGCTCCTTCCCCCGAGGCCGAACGCTTGGGCGAGATGGCCAATCAGGGCGTCGAGTTCGATCTGCGTGGCCTCGGCAGCCTCGAGTTGCTCGTCAGCCAGAGCTTCCTCGATGTCGCCTCGCAATTGCTCGACCCGGTGGCGGTATGCGATTCGGGCCTTCCCGTCCGACAAATCCCCGGCGTCACCAAGCCTCCGGCGGACGGGGTCCCCTTCCCCACCGAGGCCTTCCACCCGGTCGACGAGATCAAGGGCGTGGCGTTCCGCTCCCGGCGCCGCCATCAGCTGGCCCAGATACCGCATTCCCTTGCTGTCCGGCAACCGGACGGTGGTGCCAACCCACGATGCCACCCACCACTTTCCATCCCTCACCAACGAAGCGGTTGGTTGCTCGAGCCCGTGGTTGGCCTCGGTCGGCGCCAGCCGAGCGAGGAGGGTGATGTCGTCGACCATCAGCGACACGTCGAGGCCCGACAACGAGCGTGCAGCAGCAACGGCGGCGCGGGCCGCAGCCGTGCCGTCACCCGAGCGCTCGTGAAGGCGAGTCAGCTCCAGCTGCAGGACGGCCTGCAACCATGGCAGCTGGCTGCCGTCGAGTTGGTCGACGGTCGCGCTGACGGCGGCGATGGCGGCGTTGAGATCACCTGTCGCTGCAAGTACACCTGCGCGGGCAATCGTGGCCCGAGCCTGCAGGGCGGGAATGTCGACGCCGCGGATGCGATCTTCCAAGGCCTCGCACGCGGCGACCGCCGCGTCGATTTCGCCGCCGGCCAGGTAGGCGTCCACCTGCACGGCCAGGAGCTCGACGGCCCGCAGGCGATCGTCACCGATCAGTCGCAGTCCTCGCCCGGCGGTGGCGAGGGCTAGCTGGTGGTCGCCGCGGTGGAAGTGCAGTCGGGCGGCTGGGAGCAGTGCCTGCAAGGACTGCTCCTTGCCAAGGAGGAGTGCCTCGGCTTCGGTGAAGCGGCCTTGCCGCACCCGAAGGTCGGCTAGGGCGATGTCGGGATGCCAGCTGGGCGGACCGACCGCCGCTTCGAAGTCGGCTTTCGCGCGCACTAAAACGGATTCGGCCTCGCTCCACCGCCCCAACTCCATGAGGAGTGTGGCCTGCACGCTGTCGCAGTGAGAGGAGAGGAACGCCGGTCCAGGTGGCTCGGGTCCGATGAGCCCGCGCTGGCGGAGGAGGTCACCCCATGTACTCGCCCGTCCGAAGTCGACGGCGAAGTAGCAAGCGGTGAAAAAGGAGCACACCGACCGTGAGGCCGCCCCGCTGTCATCCGCAGGTCCGCAGGCGAGCGCCATGGCCTCATCCAGGAGGGCCATTCCCTCAGCCACCCGGCCCGCCAGAACGAGGGCGAGGCCGCCATCAGCCAAGGCCTTCGTCTCGAGGTTGAGGTCACCGAAACGCCGAGCCCGATCCAGCGCAAGCTCCGAGCGAGCGAAGAGCACCGCTGGATCGTCGACGTCGCAACCCATGGCCGCCACCGCAACCCATCCCTGCTCCAAGCAGGGTGGCTCGTCGGCCACAAGTCGAGCGGCCCGCGCGAACCACGCGCGACCAGCCGTCTGGTTGCCCATGTAGTCCGTCATAACCTGGCCGAGGCGAATGCACGCCATCGCCGCAGCACATGGGTCCTGCGCGGCCGTGAATCCCCGAATGGCTGCCGAGATGTGAGCGACCATCGCCTCCACGTCCAAGCGGGCCAACGCCTCGTCAGCGAGTTCGATCGCCCGCCTCCCTTCGCTCGCCGACATTCTTCAAGCATCGCACCGGGATGGCCCGGCCAGAGGAGCCCGAGCCGGAGCGGTTCGCGCCGGAGGTCCAGGTCCTGATCGTCGGCGCGAAAATGTTTCTGTACTGAGCAGGTCTCAGATGAGACGCGGCCCATCGGGATTCGATACGGCGACGACACTGGAGAAGATCCATGGCCAAACTCACCTACGCGGCGATCGCGTCGCTTGACGGCTTCGTCGAGGACTCGAGCGGGAGGTTCGACTGGGCGGCGCCGGACGAGGAGGTGCATGCGTTCGTCAACGATCTCGAGCGGCCGACGGGCACCTATCTGTACGGGCGCCGTATGTACGAGACGATGGTGTTCTGGGAAACGGCGGGTCTCGAGGATGCAGACGACGAACCCGAAGTCTTTCGGGACTATGCGTCGCTCTGGCGTGCGGCGGAGAAAGTCGTGTTCTCGAGGACGCTGACGTCGGCGCCGACCGCACGGACACGGACCGAGCGGGACTTCGACCCGGGTGTCATCCAGCGGCTCAAGCAGAGTGCCGAGGCAGACCTGTCGATCGGCGGCGCGGACCTGGCCGGCCAGGCGCTCGCTCTGGGACTCGTCGACGAGATCCACCTGATCCTCGTCCCGGTCATAGTCGGTGGGGGCAAACGTGCACTCCCCGCGAACGTTGAGGCACGGCTACGGCTGATCGGCGCGCGAGCGTTCGGGAGCGGATTCGTGCACGCGCACTATGCGGTCAACGATTGACCTCTGTCGGCTCAGCACCAGACGTCACGGGCGCCCCGAGAGATCCACATGGCGCCGTGTCCCCCAAGGGATCGGTCCGGGCCGCTCATATCGCTCGCACAGAACCACGACCCGCGACAGGTCGGCGGCCGGCCCGAGCGGCGATTGTTGCGTCTCCGCCTCGTGACGTGCCTCAGGATGTTGGGTCAGGCGAGCGGCGGCGGGTTGGTCTGGAGCCCGCGGTTTGATGATCGGCTGGCCTCGGCGATGTCATGTTGGTGTCTGGTAATCCGGTTGGCGAGAGCCGGGTCCGACAGCGCGAGTATCCGAGTTGCGAGGTGGGCGGCGTTTCGAGCGCCGTCAATAGCAACGGTCGCGACGGGCACTCCGGTGGGCATCTGCACGATAGATAGGAGTGAGTCGAGGCCGTCGAGATGGGCGAGGCCGATGGGGACGCCGATCACGGGGAGTGTTGTGGTGGCGGCGAGCATGCCGGGCAGGTGTGCGGCGCCGCCGGCCCCGGCAATGATGACGTGGAGGCCTCGGTCGGCGGCGGTGTTCCCGAAGGTGATCATGTCGTGTGGCGTGCGGTGGGCGGAGAGGATCTGAACGTCCACTGTCACCCCCATCTCCGTCAGTGTGGCGACGGCGCCGGACATGACGCGGTGGTCGCTGAGGCTGCCCATCACGACGGCAACTCGTGGACTGTCGGTGCGTGCGTTCATGCGAAGACTCCTCTCGGTGTGGGCGGTGACGGTGAGGCGGTGAGCGCGGCGACCGCACTGCGTGCCCGGTCGAGGGCGCTGGCACGGGTCGGTCCGGTCGCGGTGATGTGGCCGAGCTTGCGCCCTGGTCGGAGCGCCTTGCCGTAGAGGTGCACGTGCGCTCCCTCGACGGCAAGGGCCGCTGGAAGGCGATTCGCCGGGTCGGAGTGGCTGGATCCGCCGAGCACGTTGACCGTGGCGACGGCGGCTGCGGTTGATGAGGTGGCACCGAGGGGCCAGTCGAGGATGCCGCGAAGGTGGTTCTCGAACTGGGAGGTGACCGCGCCTTCGATGGTCCAGTGGCCGCTGTTGTGTGGCCGTGGAGCTAGCTCGTTGACCATGATGCCCTGGCGAGTGATGAACAGCTCGACAGCGAGCACTCCGGTTGCACCGATCGTCTCGGCGATCGACAACGCGAGAGCGACTGCCTCAGACGCTCGTGCGGGATCGATCGCTGCCGGCGCGACCGTCTCGACGCAGATCCCGTCGACTTGCACGGTCTCGACGACGGGGTACACGACGCTGTCACCGGATGGGCGGCGAGCTAGTAGGACCGCAATCTCGGTTTCGATCTCCAGCATCGGCTCCACCACCACCCGAAGGCCGCCGCGAGCGGACATCGTGTGGCGAGCGTGGGCAAGGTCGTGGACCACGAACACGCCCCGGCCGTCATAGCCCCCAACTGGCGACTTGATCACCAGCGGCCAGCCGTGCGCGGTTGCGAACGATTCGATCTCCTCAATGGTCGACACGAGCGCGAAGGCCGGGACGGGGAGGCCCAGGGCGGACAGCTCCGCTCGTTGGTGTGACTTGTCCGAGAAGCGGAGGACCTCGCTCGTGGGATGAACGGTGTGGCCGCGCGCCTCAAGCGTCGCGACGAGGGCGGGGTCGACGCGCTCGTGGTCGAACGTCACGACGTCACAGCCCGAGCTGAAGCGGTCCATGACCTCGAGATCATTTGGGTCACCGAGCACAACAGTGGAAGCGGCGATACACGCGGGGTCGGTAGGGCCAATGGCGAGGACCTGGGTATCGACGGCGAGGGAGATGGCCGCCTGGGCGGTCATGCGTGCGAGTTGGCCGGCCCCGATGATGCCGACGATTGGTGCGGTCACGTCAGTGCCCGGCTGGCGGCCACGAACAGAGGGATGCCGATCACGAGGTTGAACGGGAACGTCACGCCGAGCGCGGCAGTCAATCCCAATGCTGGGTTGGCGCCAGGCAGGGCGATCGACACTGCCGCTGGCGCGGCGATGTAGGAGGCACTGGCCCCCATGACGGCGAGGACGGCCGTGCCGCCCGTGGACAGGCCGGCAGCCGCGCCCGCCAGAAGGCCGAGTGCCCCGAACACAACGGGCATGACCATGGCGAAGCCGACGAGGAACGGCCCCGATTTGCGGACGTCGCCGAGCCGTTCGCCAGTCATCGCGCCGAGATCGAGCAGGAACAGGGTGAGCAACCCGGGGAAGAGACCCACGAAGAGCGGGTCGACCGCCGCCACCGCTTGTGGGCTCGCGATGGTGCCGATGACAACGCCACCGGTGAGGAGCATGACGCTCTTGCCTGCGACCGCCTCGCGACACGCCTTTCGCAGGTCGCCGGCGGCATCCGATTGGGCTAGGAGGAGAGCGATTGCGATGCCGGGCACTTCGAGGACGACCACCAGCGCGGGGAGGAAGTGTTCGGCGTTCATTCCTGCGGCGAGCACGGCGGCGCTCGCCGCGGTGAAGGTCACGACCGAGACCGACCCGTAGTGTGCGGCGATGGCGGCGGCGTCGGGTACGCCGAATCGGCCGAGACGTCGGAGCACGGCGAATGCGATGAGCGGGGTCACTACTCCTAGGACGACCGTGGCGACTGCGGGGGCCCAGAGGTCGGCGGCGGGAGTATGGCGGAGTGCGGTGCCGCCCTTGAAGCCGATCGCAACGAGCAGATAGGTGGACAGAAGCGCCGCCACCTGGGGCGGAAGCCGCAGGCTCGTCCCCCACGTTGCTGCGAGGAGTCCGATGACAAAGGCGAGCACGGCTGGTGAGGTCAGGTTGCTGGTGGCAATGTCGAGCACCTTCAGGTCCCGATCGGGAGGTCGTCGATGAAGCCTGCCGCGATGGCGTGAACGCCTCCGTCGGCATGGATGACCTCACCGGTGATGGCACGAGCGAGGTCGGAGAACAAGAAGCAGACGGCGTCGGCCACGGGGCGCGGGTCGCAGGGATCCCAGGGGATCGGCGAGCGGTGCGCCCAGGTGTGGAGGAGTTGATCGAAGTCGGGGATTCCGGATGAAGCCCGGGTGATCAGCGGTCCGGCCGCGACCAGGTTGGCTCTGACGAGCTGTGGGCCGAGGTCGCGGGCCAGGTACTGGTTGAGCGAACGGAGCGCGGCCTTGCATGGGCCCATCCAGTTGTAGACCGGCCAGGCCTGGCTGCTGTCGAAGTCGAGCCCGACCAAGCTTCCGCCACCGGCCGGCGCGAGGTTCGACAGCATCCGGGCAAGGGATGCATAGCTGTGCGTGCTCGTTCGGAACGCCAGCTCGACGGCCGATGACGGGGCGTCGAGGACGCTGCCCAGTGCTGCCGGTGGAGCAAATGCGACCGCATGGAGTGCCGCGTCGACGTGGCCGAGCCGGCCGCGCAGGGTCACCTCGAGCGATGCCAGGTCCTCCGCGATGGTGACATCAACGGCGACGATGCACACTGGCGGCCGCGTCAGCGCGCGCGCCGCTTCAGTAGCCCCGTCGAGATCCCTCGGGAACACCGCCAACGCAACCTCTGCTCCGAGGCGCTGGGCATGGTCGGCCACTGCGAAGGCGATGCTGTCGGCCCTCGCCACACCGGTGACCAGCACCTTCTTTCCTGTGAGCAGCGTCATTCCGAATCTGCCTTCCGCGACCGGCTCGAGTCTTGATACGAGCTCGCCATAAGCCTACTCGGAATTCACGAACTGCAATTCATGTATAGGAGATGCTGAAACTGGGATAGATTGGGTCCTTGACCGAAGGGGTCCGATGGGCGAGCAGGATGCGAAGCCGACGTGGACGTTTCTGAGCAACCACGGCCACGTGCTGGTCTGCATCGCCGAAGAGGCTGACATCCGGGGTCGCGACCTCGCCGCCAAGGTTGGGATCACCGAGCGCGCCGCGCAGAGCATCGTCGCCGACCTCGTCGAGGCCGGTTACGTGACCAGAGACCGGGTCGGGCGACGGAACCAATACGAGATTCACCCCGAGCTCCCCCTCCGGCATCCCGTCGAGAACGAACACTCCATCGGAGAGCTCCTCGTTGTGCTCGCCCAACGAAACGAAGCCGACCCACGCAAGGCGACGGGGTAGCCCACGGCGCCCCTTCCGTCGGCAAATCCGATCGGTTTGGGCACCGGGTTCCGCCAAGGTCAGTGTGCGCCAGGGTCGTCGCCGCAGTGGGACGCCGGCGTTTGCTACCGGCGGCCGGCGATCACCGATGGCCATCGGTTCGCTCGGGCGTGACAGGAGGGTCCACGTCGCCGGCTTGGATTTCCGAGAGTCATCGTCGGCTGACCTCGCCGACGCCGGCGGTCGGCTCGGGGCGTTCGGCACTGAGCACCAGGCATCGGTAGGACCCGCCGGGGGCGCATACTTCGACTTCGTCGCCGATCTGGCAACCAAGGACGGCTCGACCGAGCGGCGAACCGGCGGTAACCCGCATGCCACCCAGCGTCGCTTCGGAGGCGTCGACCAACAGGTAGTGCTCGACCCGTCCGTCGGCGAGAGCGACGGTGACGGCTTCGCCCACCTCGACGACGTGGGGATCGTCGGGAGTCGACTCGACTGTGCGGGCCCGAACGAGGAGGGAGCGGAGACGGGAGAGCTCGCGTCTGGCTCGCTGATGGTTGTCATCGGTGCTGGGGTCGTGATCGTCGGGGTCGCCGCGCAGGGCCAGCAGCTCGGGCAGGGTCTCGTCGCGTAGGCGGTCCGCTCGCTCGGCGAGCGTGCGTCGTCCCTCGCGGGTCAAGATTGGGTTCCCGGCGGTCTCGGCGTTGAACAGGTCGGTCATCGGATGCTCCTGGCTAGGTGTCCGCAGCGTCCGATCGGTTGATGCTCGGATCGCCGATCTCATGGATCACATGGTGGACTGCAGGGGATCAGCAGACAAGGGATCATCTTCCACAGAACTGGGCGAGCTGCTCTTCCGGAAGTAGGAGGGGTATGAGCGCTGATGGTTTCGGGAGACGAGACGAAAGCGCGATGACCTGTGGTCACTCGGGCGGGGGCCGCGGCGGAGGCGCTAGCCGAGGGCTACGAGGCGGCCCAGCGCCAGACCGTGCGGCGCGCCGCCGACGGATGCTCAACTCCCTCCTGGTTACGGCAACTTCACCCGTCTGGAGACCTCCTGATCGCGCCGTTGTTTTCCGGGTCTCGCTGTTCGATCATCTGGTTAGCGGTTCAGTCCAACCCGTTGGCTCGCAACCTCCGGTTCGATCCGGACCCACCACCAAAACAAGGAGAAATTGAAGTTGCTCGTATTAGCTGGACTGATAGCTGCGGTCCTCGTCATCGGAGGCGAGGCAGACCGACGCCGCCGGCTCGCTCGCCTCGCAAGCGCTCGGAACCCCGTCCGCGTGGTCGGGTGGCAGCGATGAAGTGCCCAGTCGACAGCACGGTGCTCGTCATCGCCGAACGACAAGGCATCGAAATCGATCCAGGTGGCGGCGACGACAGCGACGACTTTCGGAGGAGCGCGAGACCGGCGAGAGGCAAGCGCAAATCGTTGCTCAGCAACCTTTTCGAGCTCGGCGGGTGAGTGCCATGAGACCGGAACGGCGGCGACACCGATGACGGCCGCGACCATCCCCACTGCCAGCCGCGTGATCGACGCCCACCTGGCGTTGAACGAAAAGAGCGTCGCTCGCATCCAGCAATCCCGCGGCTACCCGGCCGTGTCCATCCTCCTCGCCGTCGGGTCCACCCACAAAGCAGACAGCGCACGACTGGCAGGACTGGTCGAATCCGCGACCGTGCGCCTGCTCGGCGAGTTCGCCCGCCCAGCGGTGCAGCCGCTCCTCGACGATCTGGCCGACCTGGTGTTGGCCGCAACCGTAGAGATCGGTCACGGCCACCAAAGCCTCGCGTTGTTCGCGAACCGGGACCTGGTTGCGGCGGTGACCCTGCCGACGAGAGTGCGCGACCGAGTGGTGGTAGATGAGACCTTCGCTACCCGTGACCTGGTGCACGCCCTGCTCCGTAGTCCCCGCTACCGCATTCTGGTCCTGGGTGGAGAGGTGACCAGACTGTATGCGGGGGTAGGCGCCGTGCTGACCGAGAACACCAACCACGGTTTCCCGGTGCGGGGGCCCGACCCGTCGGCGGACGACCAGCCCCGCTACGGGGTTGACCGCTCTGCACGCCGCGAGGCCCGCCTTCACCGAGACCTCCACGCAATAGACGCGGCGGTGGCGGGGCACCTCCGAGACGACGAGCCGTTCCTCGTGGTCGGGTCCGGGCGGCGCCTATCGTCGTTCCGGCAGCGCTCACACCATCGTGCGCGCATCACCGACACGCTCTCCGGCACGCTCGAACGAAGCCCGCTCGCCGAGCTCGCACACGCGACCTGGCCGACCGTCACCCAGATGTTCCAACGGCGACACCACGAGGCACTGGCCGAGGTGGACCGGGCGACCGGGGCGCGCCGTTGCGCCTTCGGCGTTCAAGAGGTTTGGGCCTTGGCGAACGAAGGCCGCGGTGCGCTCGCCGTGGTGGAGGAGAACTACACCTACGCGGCCCGGATCGAACCCCACACCAACCATCTCGTGGCCGCCGCCGACGTCGAGCACCCCGACGTCATCGACGACGTGGTCGACGAGATCCTCGAGGTCGTCCTCGCCAAAGGAGGACGCGTCGCCATCGTCCCCGACTTCACCCTCGCTCAGAGCGGTCAGATCGCCATGGCCCTTCGGTACTGAACGCCCCGCGGACCAAACGCGGAGGCGCGTCAGGTGGGTGCGCTGATCGCCGGGACCGGGCTCGACGACGCCGTTGACGCGGCCGTCGCAGAAGGCGCGACGCGTCGCAACGATGCCGTCGTCACCTCGAACCGAGGACACATCCGGCAGGTCGCTGACTCGGTGGGGCGACGGGGTCCAATCCACGACGTGTAGCTCGTTCTCATCGAGTGTGACGCGCCGTTCTCGCGCGCCGGGTGGCGCTCGTACGAGAAGGAAGCATTGAGATCGACCTTGTGGCCGAGGAAGTACGTCAGGCTCGGAGGAACGTTTTGAGGAGCTTCTCTACCGGCGTTGGTTGCTCGACCCAGGGCAGATGAGCGGCGTCCGGAACGATGTGGATCGACGACGATGGAGTCCAGCTGGCGAGGATCCGCGCCCCCTCCGCCGGAAGGGCGCCTTCACCATTGATTGAAGGGCGGCGTTCGACTCCGGCTCGCGGAAGTCCGTCATCCAGGAGAGGAAGCGGAACTCCGACTCTTCGTCGGGGTCACGCGCTGCGAGATCGTCGAGGTTGGCGAGACGCTCGGCTTGCTCGTTCGTCATGCGGCTGCGAGTCCTGGAGCGCCATTCAGCGCTCCCCGTTGATCGCCACCACGCCTGTGTTCCTCGGCCTGAGATAGAGGCGAGTCGGTCGACGCTGGAACGGTGGAGGAGCCCGTAGAAGAGGGCGACCTCGGCTCCCCACGAGTGGCCAACGACGCTCCATTTCGCGTGTCCAAAGTGACGTCGCAGCTCGTCCAGGTCATCGGTGGTCCGCCGCATCGACGGCGGCCGCGAGCCGGCTGTCGATCGGCCGCATGCGCGTTGGTCCCATCGGTACACCGTGAACTCGTCCGACAGCAGTGCGGCGAGATCGCCGAGGTAATCCCAGAGGCCGGGGCCGCCGTGGCACAGGACGACGGGTGGCCCGGAACCTTCGACGATGGTCCACAGCTCGGCGCCATCGGAGACGGCCACGCGCATCTCCGCAGGCATTGATCAAATGGTCGCACGCCCGCGCACTTTTCAGCCGAACCGAGTCTCGCCGCCGGTGTCCTTGTTGGCGGCGCGTATTGGCGCGCTTCGAGTGCGCCCGGATGGAGGGCGGCGCGCTCGAAGGTCAACAACTGGCGAGGATGACAGCCTCGAGGACCGTAGGGGTGGAGTTGCGTCTCTCCAAGGTCCCGACGGGGCGCGAGTCGAGCGCCCCGGCTCTTCAAGAGGCACGGGCTCCTCGCAGCGGCTCTGGCCGAGTCCCTGGCGAACTACGCTGCTGGTGCGCTCCATCAAACGTCACGCAGGAATCGGAGTGTCCCATGCCGGGTTTCCCAGAGTCTCCCCGCAAGGTTCGTGCGTCGAGATAGGAAAAAGACATGGCAACCGGAACCGTCAAGTGGTTCAACGCAACAAAGGGCTTCGGCTTCATCACGCCGGAGGATGGCGGCGAGGATCTCTTCGTCCACCAGAGCGAGATCCAAGTCCAGGGCTACCGCGAGCTCGCCGAGGGCCAGCGCGTGGAGTTCGAGGCCACCAAGGGACAGAAGGGCATGCAGGCCAGCGCAGTGAAGCCCCTCTGACGAGGAAGTAGCCCATTAGAACATGATGTGACGGAGCGGGCGCAACCCCGCTCCGTCGTCGTCAGACGGCCT
>JBKJLU010000107.1:0-2695 GCA_046596815.1 Acidimicrobiales bacterium
GGAGCACTCGACGGCAAGGTGGCCATCGTCACCGGTGGGGCATCGGGCATCGGCCTGGCGACGGCGACCCGACTGCGGGCCGAGGGAGCCGACCTCGTCGTGGCCGACCTCAACGAAGACGCCGGGAAAACGGTGGCGGCCGAGCTCGGAGCGAGGTTCGTGCGGGCCGATGTCGGGCGGTCCGAGGACTGGTCCGCCATCGTGGCCGAGGCCGAGGACACGTTCGGTGGCCTCGACCTCGTCTACCTCAACGCCGGCGTCACCACCCAGGAGGCGGACATCACGGCGGTTTCCGACGAGCAGATTCGGCGGGTGTTCGGCGCCAATGTCGACGGCGTGCTGTTCGGGACCCGCGCCGTCGTGCCTGCCTTAGTTCGCCGCGGTGGCGGCTCGATCGTGGTCACGGCCTCCCTGGCCGGCATCATCGCCTTCGCCCCTGATCCCCTCTACACGGCGACCAAGCACGCCGTCGTCGGATTCGTCCGCAGTGTGGCCCAGCAGCTCGAGGCCAAGCGCATCCTCATCAACGCCGTCTGCCCTGGCATCGTCGACACGCCGCTCGTCGGCCCCGCACGCGAGATGCTCAAGACCGCCGGCTTCCCGATGATCCCGCCGGAGGACATCGCCGATGCGGTCTTGCGATGCATGACCGGCACGGCGACCGGCCAGTGCGTCGTTTGCCAGCCGGGTCGCGGTGCCGAGGTCTATGAGTTCGGTGAAGTTCCGGGACCGCGTACGCCTGGCGACGCGGGGCGCCGTCCGCCGGAGATGTGAACCCCGTGGTCTACGAGTTCGAGGTCCGTCGGCTGGCTCCGCAACCCGTCGCCAGCATCATCATCCCTGGCATCCAACGCGAAGGTGTGGGTGCGGCGCTCGGTGGCGCGCTCCCCGACGTGTACTCCCACCTCGTGGCCAACGGGGTCGCCATGGTGGCGCCCCCGTTCGCCCGCTATCACGAGGGCGGCGAAGACACACTCGATCTCGAGGCGGGGATCCCGGTCGTCGGGTCCTTTCCCGAGACCGACACCATCAAGGCGCGCCAACTGCCGGGCGGGGATGCCATCGCCACCGTGCACACGGGTTCGTACGACCGTCTCCCTGAGGCCGTTGCCGCCCTGGCTGAGTGGCGCTTGGCCAACGGACGGGTGGCGGCGGGTGCGTTCTGGGAGATCTACCTCGACGACCCGACCGAGGTCGCTCCTGAAGCACTCCGAACCGAGGTCGTAGAGCCGCTCGCGCCTGTGGTCAGTTGACGCGACCGGCGCCAACGAGGTCGCGGCGGAAGATCGATCCGTAGCGCACGTTCTTGCCCGTCTCGGGGGCTTCGATCATCTGGCCGTCGCCGATGTAGAGACCGACGTGATGGATCGGTTCGCCGTAGAACAACAGGTCACCGGGTCGGATGTCATCCATGCTCACACGGCTCGTCGCCGTCCATTGGGCTCGCGACGAGTGGGGGAGTGACTTGCCGCCCGCCCGCCAGGCCCAGCTCGTGAGGCCAGAACAGTCGAAGGTGTCGGGGCCGGAGCCGCCCCACTCGTAGGGCTTCCCGATCTGGCGCCGGGCTTCGGCGATGGCGGCTTCGGCGCCGGCCGACGGCGGGGTCGTGCTCCCGCCGGAGGGCGCGATCGAGGGGCTCGTCGTCGTGGTCGTCGGCCGGGTTGTGGTCGTCGCCGGCGCCGACGTGGTCGTCGGTCGAACGGTGACGACAGGGCCGGGCACCGACGCCGCCGACGGGGCTTTGGCCGTCGTCGTCGTCTGCTTGGCCGCATCCCTGGCGGCAGCTTCTTTCGCTGCCGTTTCTTTGGCTGCCGCGGCCTTCAACTCGGCATCGCGGGCGGCGGCCTCGACGCTGGCCTTGCGGGCCGCGAGTTCGGCTTGTGCTCGCTTCGCCTCCTCTTCGGCTCGGCGCTGGGTCTCGGCCTCCACCAACGTGGCCAGTTCGCCCTGCACCTGTCCGAGCGTCTTGCGCTGGGCCGCTTCGGCCGTCGCAGCTTCCTTGCGCTTCGACTCGGCCAGGGTCGCCGCGACCTTGGCTTCGGACTGGGCGGCATCGAGGCGCTGGCGTTGCTCGTCGAGTTGGATCTTCACGGCCCGCAACTCGTCGAGCACGTCGTTGGCGCCCGAGGTGAGGCTGCGGATGTAGTGCGATCGCACGGCGATGTCGTCGGTCTTGTCGACCCCCACCAGCAGAGCGAGCGCCTGGGTGGATCCGCCCCGCATGTACGCAGCAACGGCCTGGTCCTTCAACCGGAGACGAATGGCGGAAGCTCTGGTATCGGTCTTGGCCACCTGCTGGCGTGCGGACGTCAACTCACCCTCGAGGGACTCGATGCGGACCCTGGCCTCGTCGTAGTCCTCGGCGAGGATGCTGACCCGGCGACCCTGCTCTTCGAGTTGGCGGGTGATGCGTTCGGCCTCGGCTTGTTTGTCGGCGATGGCGTCGGCCGACGAAGGCGAGGCGGGGAACAACGAGCCGGTGATGAGCGCAACCAGCACCAAGAGGGCGCCGGCGCGCCTTCTGGAATCAGTGCGCACGGGGGAAGACCTCACCTTGGGTCGGGCGAAGCCTCCAGGCTACCTTCGGATCCATGAGCGAGTACCGCATCGAGCACGACACCATGGGCGAAGTCCGCGTGCCCGCAGATGCCAAATGGCAGGCCCAGACGCAACGGGCCGTCGAGAACTTCCCGAT
>JBKJLU010000139.1:0-2647 GCA_046596815.1 Acidimicrobiales bacterium
GGTACTGCGCGTCGTACTCAAGGTTCTTCTACGGGTTGCGGTTGCATCTGGTGTGTACCCCGTCGGGGCTGCCGGTCACGTTCGCGTTAGCGAACCCGAAAGCCGATGAACGCGAGATCGCTCTCGACATGTTCGATCACGACCCGACACTGTTCGACGGCCGGACCGGTCAAACCATCGTCGCTGACAAGGGTTACGCCAGCCGCGAGTTCGAGGCCCGCCTCGCCGACCACGGCATCGAACTGGTCCGCCCAACACGCAAAGGCGAACCGAAACGGCGCGGTTCGCGGTAACTCAAACCGATCCGTCAGGTCGTCGAGACCGTCTTCGACACGTTGAAAGGCCAGCTCAGCTTGGAACGACACGGCGGACACGGCCAACAAGGCGTCCTCGTACGCGTCCTGCAACGCCTCCTCGCGCTCACCGCCGCGATCTGGCACAACCACCACAGCGGCCAACCCGTCCTACGATCCCTCACCGCCTACGACCACTGAATAAATCCGGTGTATCCCTTGGATTTTCTCATCTAGGAGCTTGAGTTGGTAACGGTTTGCGGGCTGGTCGGTGTGACCGTATCTGGGGGTTGGGTGTGTTGAGGTCGTGCAGGTCGCGTTGCCGGCCTGCTGGTGTCGGTGTCGATCACTCGTTGATCTGGTCGTCGGGCGCTTTCGGGCTGGCGCTGTTGGTCAGCGGGTAGCTCCCGCGGTGTTGTTGGTGTAACCGGACAGCTTGCGGATGTTGTGGCACGCGGCCATGAATGCCCACTCGGCTTCGGCGGCGGCGCTGCCTCGTAGCAGGAGACGTTTGCCGCCTTGGCATGTGTCGGTCTGTCCGGAGACCGGTTCGACGATCGCTTTGCGGCGGGCGTAAACGGCCCGGCCTTTCTTGGTTCGCAGCTTGCGGGCCATGCGCTGTTTCGGGGTGGCGGTGGCCGGGATCCGCCCCCGAGGCACCGGCGGGGGCGTCTCGTTGTGCTTGAGGCGGCCGGTGGCGATGTACGCGTCGACATCACGTTCCGCAGCGGCAGCGACGTTGCTCTCGGAGAAGTAACCGGCGTCGGCCAACACTTGACCGGGGACCGCCCCACAGTTGGCGATGGTGTCATCGACCATGTCAGCGAACGCGGGATTGTCAGCAGCGGAGTTATCGAGGCGGGTCGCCACGATCACCTGGTGGGCGTCATCCACAACGACCTGGGCGTTGTAGCACTGGTGGAAGCTGCCATCGGAGGTCTTCATGATCCGACTGTCGGGATCAGTGAAGTTGCGTTGCGCCTTGTCGGCGGGAGTCGCCCCGGACCCCGCGGTCTCGGCCGCATCGGTGACATCGTCGTCGGTGGCGCCCCGCTTGCGGGCCCGCTCGGAGGCTTTGGCCGCTGCCCGGGCGGCGGCCTCAGCCTCCAGATCCGCTTTCGCTCTGCGGATCTTGATCAGACGCGACTCGCGGCGGGCCATCTCGCCAGCCAGGTCCTCGTCACGGCCATCAGGACCGAACCGCTCGTCCTCGGCGGAGTCGGCCGCTTCAGCGTCGAACATCATCTCGTCGATCTCGGCCTGCAAGCTGGCTTCGCGTTCGTTCATGCGTTTGTAGCTCATCGACTTGCGGCGACTGGCGTTGGCCCGAACCTTGGTCCCGTCCAACGCCACCCGCCCCAACCGGACCATGCCTGCCCTGGCACACAACCCGAGAGCCTGGAGGAACAGCCCCTTCAACGCGATGAGATGGCGGCGACGGAACCGGGCGACCGAGCGGTAATCGGGCGCGGTGTTCGCCGCCAAGAACCGGAACGCGACATCGTCATGGCAGCGCCGCTCGATCGCCCGCGACGAACGAACCCCGGTCACATAACCGTAGATCAACAACTTCAACATCAACCGAGGGTCATACGGCGGAAAGCCCCGCGCCTCGGTATAAGAAGCAAGGAACGGCTCAAGATCAAGGACCTCCTCAACCAGTTCGGACACGAACCGCGCCAGATGACCCTCAGGGAGCCAGTCGTCGATCGACGGCGGCAACAAGAACACCTGATGCGGGTCAGTCATAGACGCGGAACGTCTTATCCACCCGGCCCCGCGCCGCCCGCTCCCGCACCATCACGTCCACCTCGAACAGCCGCTCATCGCCAGTCGCCACACCCATAACCGACAGTCTTTTCGATCACGACCACCCAATGGTGGATACTGACCCACGCTCCTAGCGCGTGATCCCTCCTGGGTTGGCCGAGTGACGCTTCGTGCGCCCCTCGGTCCGCAAGGCCAGCGGCGGCCAGGAGTTGGGCGGCGACGTGGGGGCCGCCGCCGGAGAGCCGGGATCGGGGCGAACCGCTACTTCTTCGCCGGCTCGTAGTACGGGTTGGTTCCCGCGGCGTGGTCGGTCACGTCGATGATCTTGACGATCTCGGGGACCGACTCCTTGATGGCGACCTCAATGCCCTGGCTGAGGGTGACGGCGGCCATCCCGCAGCCCGCGCAGCCGCCGCTCAGGCGCAGGTACGCGGCGTCGTCCTCCACGGCTACCAGGTCGGCGCGCCCGCCGTGAGCGGCGATGGACGGGTTGATCTGGCGCTCGAGGACCTGGATCACCCGCTGCGCGACGTCGCCGCTCAGATCGGGCGGGGGACCGGTCATCGCCGGGCTGGCCTGGGGTG
>JBKJLU010000233.1:0-4623 GCA_046596815.1 Acidimicrobiales bacterium
CGCAGGTTTCCGGCGTGGCGGGGACGTGGAAGGATCTTACCGACAACGTAAATTTCATGGCCTCCAACCTCACCGAGCAGGTTCGCGGCATCGTGAAGGTGGTGACTGCGGTAGCCGACGGAAACCTGACGCAGCGGTTGACCGTGCAGGCCAAGGGCGAGGTGGCCGCGCTGGCTGACACCATCAACGGCATGACCGACACCTTGGCGACATTCGCCGACCAGGTGACCAACGTGGCGCGCGAGGTGGGCGTCGACGGACGGCTGGGGGGCCAGGCCAACGTGCCGGGCGCCGCAGGTACCTGGAAGGACCTGACCGACAACGTCAACCAACTCGCGGACAACCTCACCGGCCAGGTGCGCAACATCGCCCAGGTCACCACCGCCGTGGCCAAGGGCGATCTGACCCAGAAGATCACCGTCGAAGCTCGCGGCGAAGTCGCCGAGCTGAAGGAGACGGTCAACACGATGGTCGACCAGCTGTCGGCCTTCGCCGACGAAGTCACGCGCGTCGCACGAGAGGTCGGCATCGAGGGCCGCCTCGGTGGTCAGGCCGTCGTGAAGGGCGTGTCGGGAACGTGGAAAGAGCTGACCGACAACGTCAACCAGCTCGCCGACAACCTGACCCTGCAGGTCCGTGACATCGCCCAAGTGACGACGGCGGTGGCCAACGGCGACCTGTCGCAGAAGATCTCGGTCAGCGTCCGCGGCGAGCTGCTCGAGCTCAAGCGCACGGTGAACACGATGGTCGACCAGCTGTCGGCCTTCGCGGGCGAGGTCACGCGTGTCGCACGAGAGGTCGGTACCGAGGGCCGCCTCGGTGGTCAGGCTGTGGTGCCCGGCGTGTCGGGGACCTGGAAAGACCTGACCGACAACGTCAACCAACTCGCCGACAACCTCACCGGCCAGGTGCGCAACATCGCCCAGGTGACGACGGCGGTGGCCAAGGGCGATGTTGCGCACCTGGCCAGAAGATCACGGTCGAGGCCCGCGGCGAAGTTGCTGAGCTCAAGGACACCTTGAACACCATGGTCGACCAGCTCGGCGCCTTCGCTCTCGAGGTCACGCGCGTGGCTCGCGAGGTCGGCACCGAGGGTCGCCTCAGCGGTCAGGCCCAGGTACCCGGGGTCAGCGGCACCTGGAAAGACCTCACCGACAACGTCAACCTGTTGGCCGACAACCTCACCGACCAGGTGCGCAACATCGCCCAGGTGACGACGGCCGTGGCCAACGGCGACCTCAGCCAGAAGATCACGGTCGAGGCGCGCGGCGAGATCCTCGAGCTGAAGAACACGGTCAACACGATGGTCGACCAGCTGTCGGCCTTCGCCGACGAGGTCACGCGCGTGGCTCGCGAGGTGGGCATCGAGGGTCGCCTCGGCGGTCAGGCCGAGGTGCCGGGGGTCAGCGGCACCTGGAAGGCATTGACCAACAACGTGAACGAGCTGGCCGACAACCTGACGAACCAGGTGCGCAACATCGCCCAGGTGACGACGGCGGTGGCCAAGGGCGACCTCAGCCAGAAGATCACCGTCGAGGCGCGCGGCGAGGTGCTCGAACTGAAGAACACGCTCAACACCATGGTCGACCAACTGTCGGGCTTCGCCGGCGAGGTCACGCGCGTGGCCCGCGAGGTGGGCATCGAAGGAAAGCTCGGCGGCCAGGCACAGGTTCCGGGCGTCTCTGGCACCTGGAAGGACCTGACCGACAACGTCAACCTGCTGGCCGACAACCTCACCGGCCAGGTGCGCAACATCGCCCAGGTGACGACGGCCGTGGCCAAGGGCGACCTGACCCAGAAGATCACCGTCGATGTGCGGGGCGAAATCCTCGAACTCAAGAACACCCTCAACACGATGGTCGACCAGCTCGGATCGTTTGCCGACGAAGTCACTCGCGTGGCTCGCGAGGTGGGCACGGAGGGCAACCTGGGGGGCCAAGCCGAGGTCAAGGGCGTGAGCGGAACGTGGAAGGACCTCACGGACTCGGTGAACTCCATGGCCGACAACCTCACCTATCAGGTGCGCAACATCGCCCAGGTGACCACCGCCGTCGCCACCGGAGACCTGAGCCAGAAGATCACCGTCGAGGCCCGCGGCGAGATCCTCGAACTCAAGAACACCATCAACACGATGGTCGACCAGCTTTCGGCCTTCGCGGCTGAGGTCACCCGCGTGGCTCGCGAGGTGGGCAGCGAGGGCCAGCTCGGCGGTCAGGCCGAGGTCGAAGGCGTGAGCGGCACATGGAAGCGCCTGACGGAGAGTGTGAACCTCCTCGCCGGCAACCTCACGACCCAGGTGCGGGCCATCTCCGAGGTGTCGGGCGCCGTGACCGCAGGCGACCTCACCCGCTCGATCACCGTCGAGGCGGCCGGCGAGGTCGAGGAGCTCAAGGACACGATCAACCAGATGATCGCCAACCTTCGTGTGACCACACAGCTCACCGAGGATCAGGACTGGCTCAAGACGAACCTGGCTCGCATCTCGTCGATGCTGCAGGGCCATCGTGACCTCAAGACGGTGTCGCAGCTGCTGATCTCCGAGCTGGCCCCGCTGGTCAACGCCCAACACGGCGCCTTCTTCATGTCGCAGGCCATCGACGGCAACGGCGAGGACGAGTTCAAGCTCCTGTCGAGCTACGGCTTCAAGACGCGCAAGGGCATCGCCAACACCTACAAGGTGGGGGAGAGCCTCGTCGGCCAGGCCGCCGTCGAGAAGAAGTCGATCCTGATCTCCGATGCCCCGGTCGACTACATCCGGGTCGGCTCAGGTCTCGGCGAGGCGTTGCCGGTCAACATCATGGTGCTGCCCGTGCTCTTCGAGGACCGGGTGCTGTCGGTCATCGAGCTGGCGTCGCTCCGACCGTTCAGTGAGATCAACCAGGCGTTCCTCGAGCAGATCGTCGAGACCGTCGGCGTCGTGCTCTCCACCATCATCGCCACGATGCGTACCGAGGAGCTGCTCCAGGATTCGCAGCGGCTCACCCAGGAGCTGCAGAGCCAGTCGGAGGAGCTGCAGAGCCAGCAGGACGAGCTGCGGCGCTCGAACCTCGAGCTCGAGGACCAGGCCCAGTCGCTGAAGGCGTCGGAGGAGTTGCTCCAGACCCAGCAAGAGGAGCTGCAACAGACCAACGCCGAGCTCGAGGAGAAGGCCGCACAGTTGGCCGAGCAGAACCAGGCCATCGAAGTGAAGAACACCGAGATCGAGCTGGCCCGTGGGGCCGTCGAGGAGCGGGCCGAGCAGCTCGAGCTCTCGACCCGCTACAAGTCCGAGTTCCTGGCCAACATGAGCCACGAACTCCGCACCCCGCTCAACAGCCTGCTCATCCTGGCCCGCCTGCTCGGCGAGAACGCCGACGGCAACCTCTCCGACAAGCAGGTCGAGTTCGCGACCAGCATCCACGGAGCCGGCACCGACCTGCTCAACCTCATCAGCGACATCCTCGATCTCTCCAAGGTCGAGGCCGGGAAGATGGATGTGTCGACGGGCGAGGTTTCGTTGCCCCGCCTGTCCCAGACGGTTCGCCAGATGTTCCAGCCCCTCACCGAGCAGAAGAACCTCGGCCTGCAGGTCGTGGTCGACGAGGACGTGCCTGCGGCCATCGTCACGGACGAGCAACGGCTCGTCCAAGTACTCAACAACCTGCTCGGCAACGCCGTGAAGTTCACGGACGAGGGATCGGTGACGCTGCACGTGCGGAGGGCCACGCCCAAAGATCGATTCGTCGGTGCTCGCCTTCGCGACGCCGAGTCCGTTCTCGCCTTCGAGGTCACCGACACGGGCATCGGCATCGCCGAGAACAAGCTCATGCTCATCTTCGAGGCCTTCCAACAGGCCGATGGAACGACCAGCCGCAAGTACGGCGGAACCGGGCTCGGCTTGTCGATCAGCCGGGAGATCGCCCGCCTCCTCGGCGGCGAGATCCAGGTGCAGAGCACCCCGGACGAAGGCAGCACATTCACCCTGTACCTCCCGGAGACCCACCATCCAGCCGAGATCGGGGGGCTGCCACGGTCCGGTGTCGCCGCCGCCGCCGCCGAGTCGTGGTTCGAAGTGCCGGTCCTCAGCGTCACGGTCGATCCCGGAGATCACGAAACGCCGGTGACCGTTGCGTCGTCGGCCGAGTTCGAGATGAGCGACGATCGCAATTTGCTGGATGAAGGTGACCGGGTGTTGCTCCTCGTCGGAGCCGACCTCGATCTCCTCGAGCAGGCCGCAGCCGCCGGCCGCGAGCGCGGATTCAAGATCCTCAGCGCCGGGCGGGGTGACTCGGCCCTCGCCATGGCCAGGGAATACCGACCCGACGCCGTCGTCCTCGACACCCAACTCCCCGGCATGGACGGGTTGGCGGTCCTCGACGAGCTCAAGCGCCTCACCGAGACCCGTCATATCCCCGTGCACATCATCAGTTCGACCGGCCAACGCCAGACCGCGCTCTCGGCCGGTGCCATCGCCTATCTCGAGAAGCCGGTCTCGCCTGAGGAGATCGGCGACGCGCTGGCTCGCCTCACCCGGTTCCTCGACGCCCCGGTCCGGCGTCTGCTCGTCGTCGAAGACGACGAACGCGAACGGGCCAGCATCATCGAACTCATCGGCGGCGGCGACGGCGAGCTGGTGATCGTCGG
>JBKJLU010000350.1:0-3584 GCA_046596815.1 Acidimicrobiales bacterium
CGCCCGCAGGGCGGCGTCGGTCGCCGGGTCGCTCTGGGAGACGAAGCGGGTGACGACGACCTTGTCCTTGGTCACCCCGGTGGCCGTGGCGCCGCCGTTGTCTGAGCCGGGCACCCAGTCGACGCATGGCGGCGAATAGGTCGACATCTGCTTCATCCGTCCGTCGTCGCGACAGTTGGGGCCCTTTCCGAATTCGAGGCCCTTCGCCGTGGCCGGCGCCGCGGCGGCGGGCCCTGGCCCGGCGGCAACGGTGCCGGCGGCGGCCCCCGGCGCGCCGGGCTTGGGCGCGACGCCGCCGGCGACGGTGCCGGTCGACCTGCCTGCGGGTCCGGGCGCGCGGGTGGCGCCGGGTCCTGTCGACGCGGCGTCACCGGGAACGGGTTCGCCGGCGACCGTCGTGTCGGCCGTGACCCCATCGGCGGCCACCGACTCGTCGAAGGCGTCGGCGGAGAGCCCGGTGGCCGCCAGCGTGTCGCCCTTGTCGGGCGCATTGGCGGGAACCAGGACGGCGAGGAGTCCGAGGATCCCCAACACCCCCACGGATGGTCCGTATTTGTCGACGAACTCGCGCATCGTCATATGGCCAGACCCCCCAGTCGGCTGTGACCTCGGTCACGTTTCGTAAAAGGGTATTTCGCCGCCGGTGTCGAAGTCTCCTGCCGACACCGGGATTTTTCGGTGGCTATGGATCGGGGGGTCTCATGGCAACTGCCGCGCTCGAGCAGCGTCCGACGCCGCAAGAAATGATGAAGAGAGCCTTGCGAGCGGTCGAGAACCCGCACGTCAAGGCGGGGATGATCGCCTTCATCGGGACGATGGCGTTCCTGGTGTTCGTGGGCTTCCTCTTCCCGGCTCCGCCGTCGATCCTGTTCCTCGGGGCCATCACCGGGTCGCTCAACGCCCTCGTGGCGCTCGGCATCGTGCTCGTCTACCGGGCCAACCGCATCGTCAACTTCGCCACCGGCGACCTCGGCGCGCTGGGCGGGGTGCTCGCCGTGTCGCTCATCGCCGGCCCCGGTTGGCCGTTCCTGCTCGCCGTTCCCGCCGGACTCATCACCGCCGTCGTCGTGGGCGCCGGCGTCGAGTTCTTCATCATCCGACGCTTCTCGACGGCCCCCCGGCTGATCCTCACCGTCGCCACCATCGGTCTCGGCAACGTCCTCGCCGCCTTCACCCTGCTGCTCCCGCGGCTCTTCCAGTTCGACGTCGCCCCGCAGGACTTCGACCTCCCCTTCGATTTCAAGATCGAGTGGTTCCCGGTCACTTACCGCACCGGTCACCTGCTGATCCTGATCGCCGTGCCCGTGCTGGCGGCCGCCCTCACCGCCTTCTTCCGCTTCACCCGCGTCGGGGTCGCCGTGCGGGCGTCGGCGGAACGGGCCGATCGTGCCGCGCTGCTCGGCATCCCGGTGGCCCGCATCGGCACCCTGGTGTGGGTGCTGGCCGCCGGACTCTCGGCCATGGCCGTGTTGTTGCGGGCCCCTGTGGTCGGGGTGCCGATCGGATCCGTGCTCGGCCCGACGCTGTTGCTCCGGGCGCTGGCGGCCGCAGTGATCGGGAAGATGGAGAACCTGTCGGTCACCTTCGCCGCCGCCATCGTGCTCGGCATGCTCGAGCGAGCCACGTTCTGGGTCACGAGGCGGACGCTCGTCTCCGACGCCATCCTCTTCGGCATCATCCTGGCCAGCCTGCTGTTCCAGAAGCGCGGCAAGGTGGCCCGCGCCGACGACAGCGGCACCTCCACCTGGGAAGCGGCCCGCGAAGTGCGGCCAATCCCCCAAGAACTGCGGTTGCTACCCCTCGTGCGCAACAGCGTGCGGGGCTTGAAGATCTTTGCCCTCGCGGTGGTCGTACTCGTGCCCCTCACCTGGAACGGCAGCCGGGTCAACTTGGTGGGCGTCGGGCTGACGTTCGCCATCGCCATCGTCTCGCTCACCGTGCTCACGGGATGGGCGGGTCAGATCAGCCTCGGTCAGGTGGCCTTCGTCGCCGTCGGCGCGGCCGTTGCCGGGCGCCTCTTCCAAGCCGGGTGGGACTTCTTCTTCTGCCTGCTCGCCGCCGGTCTCGCCGGTGCCGTCGTGGCCGTGCTCATCGGTCTGCCCGCGCTGCGCATCCGCGGCCCGTTCCTGGCCGTGGCCACCCTCGGCTTCGCGCTGGCCACTGGGTCGTTCTTCTTGAACCGCGAGTTCTTTCCGTGGTTGGTGCCCGACGGTCGGGTGGCCCGCCCCGTCATCCTCGGCAAGTTCGACCTCGAGTCCGAGCACACCATGTACTTCGTGTTGCTCATCGCCCTCGTGGTGGTGTTGCTGTTGGCGAGTTCGTTCCGCAACAGCCGAGCCGGCCGGGTGCTGGTGGCGACGCGCGACAACGGACGCGCCGCCCAGTCGTACGGCATCAACCCCGTCCGGGCCCAGCTGACGGCCTTCGCCCTGTCCGGGTTCATCGCCGCCCTCGCTGGCGGCCTCAACATGTTCCACCAACACGGTCTGACGACGTCGTTGCTGGAGACCTCGCAGAGCATCGTGCTGTTCACCGTCGCCGTCATCGGAGGGCTGGCGTCGCTGCCCGGCGCACTGCTCGGTGCGGCCTACCTCACGTTCCTCTTCTATTCGCCCCTCACCCGGCTCCCGGCGGTGCAACTCATCGCCAGCGGACTCGGGGTGCTGGCCATCCTGCTGTTCCTTCCGGGAGGACTCGGCGGCCTGTTTTATTCGATGCGCGACGGCATCCTCCGGCGGATCGCCACGGCCAAGGGGATCGTGGTGCCCTCGCTCCTGGCCGATCAGCGATCGGATGAGCAACCTCCCGACGCCCTCGATCTCAACCTCGACGGCATGGAGGAAGGCGTGGAGCTCGAGCTCCTGGAGGTCCGGTGATCGAGCGCCTCCGCCTCTCGCGCATCACCGACGGCGCCCCCGTCCTGCCGTTACTGATCCTCTTCGGATTGAACGCCGTCGACGAACTCGACCGCGCCGCGTTCAACATCCTCATCCCCGAGATCCGCGACCACTTCAACGTCGGCCTCGACGGCATCCTCACCCTGCTCGGTGTCGTGACGCTGTTGGCCTACGCCGGCCAGGTCTTCATCGGCTACTACGCCGACCGGTCGAAGCGGGTGCGCATCGCCACCATCGGCGCCGCCGTGTGGGCGCTGTTCACCTTGGGCACGGGATTGGCGCCGGCCATCCTCTTCCTCGGCATCGCCCGCGTGGGTTCGGCCCTCGGGAAGGCGGTCATCGACCCGACCCACAACTCCCTGATCGCCGACTACTACCCGCCGGAGGTGCGGGTGAAGGCCTACGGATTCCATCGAGCGGCCAACTCGGTGGGCCAGATCGTCGGGCCGCTGGCCGCCGGTGGCCTCGCCTACTTCTTCGGGTTCCGGGCGCCCTTCATCCTCTTCGCCGTGCCCACCGCCGTGCTCGTGGTGTTCACGGCGCTCAAGCTGCGCGAGCCGGTGCGGGGCGCCCACGAACGCCGGGCCGCCGGCGGCGACGAGGAGGCGGCCAACCTCGAGGAGGCCCCGCCTTCCCTCGGCGAGGCTTGGCGCCTCACCCACAGCGTGCGCACGTTGAAGCGCATCT
>JBKJLU010000327.1:0-5156 GCA_046596815.1 Acidimicrobiales bacterium
CGACGCCATCGCCCCAGACGCCCTCGCCGACGTCGAGACCATCCGGTCGCAATCGGGCGCGTCGTTGCGGGCGGCGGGGCGTCTGGCCCACCCGATGCGCCGGCGCCACGGGTGAGCCAGACGCCCCACCGCCCGCAACGACGCGCCCGATTGCGACCGGAGGGTCTCGACGTCGGCGAGGGCGTCCGGGGCGATGGCGTCGGCGGTGTTGACGCTGAGCAGGTTCAGCCGGGTCATGCACAGGTGCACGCCGTCGATCGTCCAGTCGTGGAAGCCGGCGACACCCAAGGCACAGCCGTCGCACACGCCGCGCGACAGCACCCGCCATGCGTAGAGCGGATGGCGCCGATTGGCCCACACCACCTTGACCATGTCGCCGTAGTGGTTGGGCTTCTGCTGGCCGATGCCGTTGGGCGCCAGGCCCGCCCACGTGCTCGGCGACCAGCGCCGCCACCGCTTCATCGATCGCTCACGTGTAGAGGTTGGCCGAGTCGCCGCGCAGGAACCCCGCGAGGGTGAGGTTGGCTCGCTTGGCCGTGTCGATGGCCAACGCCGTCGGACCGCTCACCCCGACGAGGAGGCCGAACCCGGCGGCCCACGCTTTTTGCACGATCTCGAAGGAGATGCGTCCACTCACGAACATGGCGAGTTCGGTCGCCGGCAATCGGTGGTCGAGATGCAGGCGACCGACCACCTTGTCGACGGCGTTGTGGCGACCGACGTCCTCGCGCACCAGCGCCACCGCCGCGGTACTCGGATCGAAGGCGGCGGCCGCGTGGATCGATCCGGTGAGGGCGAAGACCTCTTGTTCGGCCCGCACCTGGTCGGCCACGGCCGCGGCGACCTCGAGATCGAACGCCATCGGCGGGCCGGGTCGGGGCGCCAAGCGCTCGGCCAGGTCGTCGATCGACGCCGAGCCGCACAGGCCGCACGACGAGGTCGTCGTTCCGAGCCGCGGCCGGGGCACCGGAGCCCGTCCGCCGGTCGAGACGGTGACGACGTTGAACCCGGTGTCGACGGCCGATCCGGTGGCGCAGTACCGCACCTCCGACACCGATGCTCCGCCGAGGAGACCCTCGGTGAACAGGAATCCGACGGCGAGTTCGTAGTCGTGACCGGGGGTCCGCATCGTCGTCGCCACGAGGTGCCCATCGAGGCGGATCTCCATCGGTTCCTCGACGACGAGGCGGTCGGGGGTGCGACGGCGCCCGGTTTCGGTGATCCGGGTGACCATTGTTCGACTGGTGCGGCCCCGAGCCATGCCGCCAAACTCTATGTGCGATGCGCCGGACCCTCACCGCGCTGATGATCGCGGCTTCGTCTGGGGTGATCGGTGGCGTGTTGCCGACACCGGCAACCAGGGTCGAGGCGGCCGTCCCGGTCGTGGTCATCGACGGCAGAGGCTTCGGCCACGGCGTCGGCATGGCCCAGGAGGGGGCGCGGTTCATGGGCGCCGCCGGCAGCACCACCGAGCAGATCTTCGGCCAGTTCTATCCCGGAGCGACGTACGGGCGGGCACGCGGGCCGGTGCGGGTGCCGGTGCTCGACGCCGGCCCTGGACCGACGTCGGCCATCCTCGGCTTCCCCGACGGCGGCGAGATCCGTGAGGAGGGCACCGGCCCGGCCAGCGCCGGGTTCCCCATCCGGGTGCCGCGCGGCGCCCAGGTCAGGATCGTCTTCAGTGGCGGTCGCTACCGCGTCGAGAACCCGGGCGGCGGACCGGTGGCGTTGGGCTCCACCGCCCTCATCCGCTCGACCCGCCCGCAGGTTCCGACCATCCCCGGGATGACGACGACGACCACGGCCCCGAGCCCGCCGGCGCCCGACCCGACACCGACGACGACGGCGCCACCCCCGCCCGGGCCGACGTCGACCACGACGTCCACGACGACGACGACGCCGCCGAGCACCAACCCCCCGCCTCCCCGATCAGACGAGCCCGCGCCCGCGCCCGGTCCCGAACCAGCGCCGGCACCCGGCGCGGCACCGGCCCCGTCGTCGGCCCGGCCCCTCGTGTCGATGCCAGGCGGCGGCGGTTCGGTCGAGGTGGTCGGCCGACGGGCTCGCTACCGGGGCGTCATCGAGGCGACGGCCGCGTCAGGGACGTTGCGTTTCGTCAACACCGTCGATGTCGAGACGTACCTCAAGGGCATGGGCGAGGTGCTCGATCCCACGTGGCCGCCGGCGGCGCTGCGGGCCCAGGCGGTGGCCGCCCGTACGTATGCGATGCGGGCAATGGCCGCCGGCGGGGAGATCTGCGATACCCAGCGCTGCCAGGTCTATCTCGGTGCGCAGGCCGAATATGCCGCCATGAACAAGGCCGTCGACGACAGCCGCGAGCGGGTGCTCACGTTCGGCGGCGCGCTGATCTCCGCCGTGTACTCGGCCAACGGCGGCGGCTTCTCGGCCAACCGGGAGGAGGGCTTCGGCGTCGTCGACGACTCGATCCCCTATCTGCGGGCCGCGGCCTACGCGACCAGGGACCCGGGCGCATGGACGGTGATCGTCGCCCTCAGTGACGTCGGCGCTCGGCTCGGCTATCCGGGCCAGGTGACCGATGTGCGCATCACCCGGATGGGGCCATCGCAGCGCGCCGTCGAGGTCACCCTCGAGGGCTCATCAGGCCCGAAGACGGTGACGGGGCTGAACTTCGACGCCAACCTCGGATTGCGCTCGACCCTGTTCACGTTGCGGATCGAGGCGGGCGAGGCGCCGCCGCCGCCGCCCCCCGACGAGGCCATGGTGGTCCAGGCTCCCCCCGACGAGGCCCCGGCCGCCGTCGACGCCGAGGTGGCGACCGAAGCCACCCCGGCCACGTCCGTCCGGCCCTCGACGACGATCGACGCCACCGCCCCTCGCCTCTCCGACCAGCGGCGACTTCACCAACTGCTGGCCGTCGGTTCGTGGTTCGCGACCGCGCTTCTCGGCGCGGTGTACCTCGCCCTCAGGGCCGGGGGTTGGCCCTGGTCCACGCGTCGGCCATCGCCATCCGTTCCGCAAACGGAGGATGGCTCGCCTTGAGGCGACGCCACGGCGAGGGACGGAGGTCGAGCAGGTTCTCGACCGAGATGTCGTGGAAGAAGCCCTTCATCTCGTCGGGGGCTCCCAACAACTCGTAGGCGAAGAGATCGGCCTGGCGTTCGCGGGCCCGGGAGAACCAGGCCGACGCCAGGCTCGTTCCCTTGCCGATGGCGCCGAAGAGCAACAGGAACACCGGCAGCGCGCCCGGGTCGCCGGCCGACGTGACGCCGGCCAGATCCTGGATCGTCTCGTTCTCCATGAGGACGGCGAGGGCAACGAAACTCACCAGGGTGAGCGCGAACGCGAAGGGAATGATGCGGGGAATGTGCCGCAGTTTCCAATGGCCGATCTCGTGGGCGGCCACGGCGACGATGGCGTCCTGGGGGTAACGCAGGATGTTGTCGAAGAGCACGACGCGGCGCACCTTGCCGATGCCGGCGACGTAGGCGTTCGGGCGGGTGTCGCGCTTCGAACTGTCCTCGACCAGGATCTCGTTGATGTCGGCGTCGGCCAGCTTCGCCGTCTCCAGCAACGCCGTGCGCAGCGGTCCGTCCTCGAGGGGCGTGTACTTGTTGAAGAGGGGGGCGATCACGATCGGGAAGAGCACCCCGATGGCGATGCTGAAGGTGGCGAACACCAATCCCCCGAACAGCCACCACAGGTCGGTGGCGCGGATCACGGCGAAGACGGGCACGAACAACAGCGTCAACAAGACGATCGAGATCGGCAGGCCTTTCGCCAGATCGACCAGGAACCCCTTGGTCGTCTGCTTCGAGAACCCCCACTTCTTGTCGTAGCGCAGTTCCCGCCAGGCGCTGAGGGGAATCCCGGAAGCGAACGACGCCGCCTGGATGATGGCCATGCTGACGAGCAGGCCCACGACCCAGTTGGTCACCCCGAGTGCCTCGATGGCTTTGGGGGCCAGGCCGAAGACGATGACCGCGAGGTCGACCACCAGTCCGATGGCGGCACCACCGAGCAGCACCTTGCGCAGCGGAATGCCGTACTCGTCGGCCTTGGCCATCTCTTCGCCCGAGTACCAGGCCTCGGGTTCGGCCGGGAACGTCTTCCACGGATTGATGTCGGACGGCAACGGCGTCTGGCTACCCGCCAAGGTTGTCACGGGACAAATGGTACGGGCCTTTGGGGTTTTGGAGGGTGAGGACGCACGATTCGTGCGCGCTGACCCCCCAAAACCCCGCTGGCTGCCAGCGAACCGAAGATTTAGTAGTCGTCCATCCCGCCGCCCATGCCGCCACCGGCACCGGCCGCTTCGGGCTTGTCGACGATGACCGCTTCGGTCGTCAGGAACAGCGCCGCAATGGACGCAGCGTTCTGCAGGGCCGACCGGGTGACCTTGGCGGCGTCCGGCACCTTGGCCGACAGATCCTCGTACTCGTCGGTGGCGGCGTTGTAGCCGAACCCACCGGAGAGGGCCTTGACCTTCTCGACGATGACCCCGCCCTCCTTGCCGGCGTTGATGGCGATCTGGCGGAGGGGCTCTTCGACGGCCTTGGCCACGATGCGCGCACCGGTGGCCTCGTCGCCTTCGAGCTTCTCGGCAACGTCGAGGATGCGGGCCTGGGCACGGAGCAGCGCGACGCCACCGCCGGGCACGACGCCCTCTTCGACAGCAGCCTTGGTGGTGCTGACTGCGTCCTCGATGCGGTGCTTCTTCTCCTTGAGCTCAACCTCTGTGGCGGCACCGACCTTGATGACGGCCACGCCGCCGGTCAGCTTGGCCAGGCGCTCCTGGAGCTTCTCCTTGTCGTAGTCCGAGTCGGTGTTCTCGATCTCGGCCTTGATCTGGCTGATGCGACCCTTGATGTCCTTGTCGTCGCCAGCACCTTCGACGATGGTGGTCTCGTCCTTGGTGACAACGACCTTGCGGGCGTGGCCGAGGACCGTGAGGTCGACGTTCTCGAGCTTGAGACCGACTTCCTCGGAGATGACCTGACCACCGGTGAGGATGGCGATGTCTTGGAGCATGGCCTTGCGGCGTTCGCCAAACCCGGGGGCCTTGACCGCGACGCTCTTGAACGTGCCACGAATCTTGTTGACGACGATCGTGGCGAGGGCCTCGCCGTCGACATCCTCGGCGACGATCACGAGCGGGCGGCCCGTCTGCATGATCT
>JBKJLU010000053.1:0-3858 GCA_046596815.1 Acidimicrobiales bacterium
AGAACGCCTTGAGGGCGGCGTTCGAGTTCTTGTTGCCGTCGCGATCCCACCAATGGCCGATGAGCATGAACGAACAGAGCCCCATCAACTCCCAGCCGAACAGTGCCTGCAAGGTGTTGCTCGAGGTGACGAGAACGAACATGCCCGTGGTGAAGAGGCTCAGAGCGGCGTAGTAGTGAGTGAAGCGTTCGTCGCCGTGCATATAGCTGAACGAGAAGATGTGCACGAGCAGCGAGATGAGGCTGACAACGAAGCACAGGGCGATGGCCAGGCCGTCGGCGGTGGTGCCGGCCGAGACCTTGATCTGGCCGTTGTTGAACCACTCCCAGCGTCGGTTGACCGGCTCGCGGATGGGTTCGGCCTCGTGCTCGGCCTTCTCCTCCTCTTCGGCGGCGACGGCGCCCAGCACCGTGCCACCCCGGACGGTCCCGCCGACCGAAGCGCCGTGCTCCGCCTCCGCGGACTCCGCAGACTGCGCGGCGTGCAGGGGCTCGGGCTCGAAGTCGGCCGGCTTGGCGATCCATTGGATGGCGGCCAGCGACGAGAAGGCGAAGGCCAGTGCCAGGGCAAGGACGCCGATGGTGGCGCCCTTGTTCGGATCTCTGCGGCCGAAGAAGAGGATGAGGAAGAACGATGCGGCGGGGACCGCCGGGATGAGCCAGATGTTCTCGAGCACGGTCCGCGTCAGCCCTTCATCAGGTCGACCTGCGAGAGGTCGATGTTGGCGCGGTTGCGGTAGATCAACAGGACGATGGCCAGCCCGATGCCCACCTCGGCGGCGGCGACGGCGATGACGAACAGGGCGAAGACCTGTCCGATGACGGCTTGCTCGAAGCCGCGGTAGACGCCCAGCGCGATGAGGTTGATGTTCACCGAGTTGAGCAACAGCTCGACTGACATGAGCACGAGCACAGCGTTGCGCCGGGCGAGGATGCCGTAGACGCCGACGCAGAAGAGGAACGCCGCCAAGAGGAGGAACTGCATCAGATACATCTCAATCCCTCCGGGCGATGACGACGGCGCCGACGAGGGCGGCGAGCAGGAGGATGGAGATGACCTCGAAGGGAATCACGTAGGTCTGGAAGATCGAAAGACCGACGTCGCCGGTGCGCCCGACCTGGGTGCCTTCGAGTTTGTCGTCGCCGAACCCGTCGAAAAGGATCGTTGCCAGGACACCGAAGAGGAACAGCCCGACGACGGCCGAGATGCCCCGCTGGTTGTTGTCGAGCTCGTTCGAGAGCCCGATGGGTGCCCTCGTCAGCATGATGCCGAAGAGGAAGAGCACGACGATGGCGCCGATGTACACGAGGATCTGCACGATGGCCAGGAATTCGGCGGCCAGCAGGATGAAGATCCCGGCCACGCCGGCCAGAACCAGCACGAGGTAGAGCGCGGCGTGCACGACGTTCTTGGTCGTGACCACGCGGATGGCCGAGAAGCCCATGACGACCGCGAGGATGCCGAAGGTGATGTTCTGAGCGAGCATGGCGGCTACTTGTTCTTGTCTCGCGCGGCCGCGGGGCTGGCGTACTTCTTCGCCTTGACCTCGGACCCGACCTCGGGCGCCGGCGGTTCGGGCACGGTGTCCATCCACTCTCCGAGGCGGCGCTTGTCGTGGAGGAGTTCGGCGATCTTCAGCTCGGAGTACTCATACTCCGGGCTCCAGAAGAGGGCGTCGAACGGACACACCTCGACGCAGATACCGCAGTACATGCACAGCGAGTAGTCGATGTCGAAGCGGTCGAGAACGTTGACCGTACGCGGCTTGCCACCCTCACGACGCGGCGGCGCCTTGTCGTTGTGACCCTCGATGTAGATGCACCAGTCGGGACACTCGCGGGCGCACAACATGCACACGGTGCAGTTGTCCTCGAGCAGGGCGATGACCCCCCGGGCCCGCGTCGGGGGCGCTTCCTTCACGTGTGGGTACTGCACCGTGACTGCGGGGCGCAGCATCGTCCCGAGGGTGACGCCGAGGCCCTTGATGAGGCCGGGCAGCTGGGGCATCTAGAACACCACCTTCAGCACGGCGGTCGCGGCGATGTTCACCAGCGAGATCGGGATCAGATACTTCCAGGCAAAGGTCTGCAGCTGATCTTCACGGAGACGGGGATAGGTAAAGCGCACCCAGAAGATGAAGAAGGCGACGAACATGATCTTGGCGAAGAGGACGAGCGGGCCGCCGAGGTTGCCAAGGGTGTCGCTGTCGAGCCCGGGGAAGTACCAGCCGCCGAGGAAGAGCGTGGCGGCGATGGCCGAGAGGCCGAAGGCCGTGGCGAACTCGCCGATGAAGAAGAAGAGGAAGCGGAAGCCGCTGTACTCGGTCATGAACCCGGCCACGAGTTCCGACTCGGCCACGGGCATGTCGAACGGGGCCTGGGTGAGCTCGGCCTGGGCGGCGATCATGAAGATCAGGAACCCAACGAATTGGGTGAGGACGTAGGGGTTGCCGAGGCCACCGAATCCGAAGATCTCGCCCTCGGCCTGGGCCACGACGATGCCGGACAGGCTCATCGTGCCGGCCTGGATGACGACGCCGACGACGGCGAGCACCAGCGGGAGCTCGTAGGCGATCAACTGTCCGGCGGCCCGCAACGCACCGAGGAGGGAGTACTTGTTGGCCGACGACCATCCGGCCATCAGCACGCCGAGCACGCCGAGCGAGCCGACGGCCAAGGCGTAGAAGATGCCGACGTCGAGATCGGCGATCACCAGGTCGGGACCCGCCGGAATCACGGCGTAGATCAGGAAGGTCGAGATGATGACGACGATGGGGGCGAGGGCGAAGATGCGCCGGTCGGAGCCGGTCGGCATCAAGTCTTCCTTCTGGATGAACTTGATGCCCTCGGCGATGGGCTGCATCGTGCCGTGGAAGCCCGCCTCCATGGGGCCGAGCCGGCTCTGCATATGGCTCATCATCTTGAACAAGAAGACGTAGCCGAAGAGCAACGCGCCGACCGGAACGACGCCGAGGATGACGCCCATCTTGATGGCCGTCTCGACGGCATAACTGAGGGCGATCACCGATCGATGTCCCCGAGGATGAAGTAGAGGCTGGCCAGGATCGTGATGACGTCCGGTACGTAGACGCCGCGAAGCAACCAGGGCACGATCGAGATGTTGTTGAAGCTCGGCGTGCGGATCTTGCACCGGAACGGACCGCTCGTTCCGCCGTCGCTGACGACGTAGTAGCCCATCTCGCCGAGGGGGTTCTCGGTGCTGACCCACGCCTCGCCGCGTGGCACACGCAGACGAGCCGGCATCTTGGCCATGACCGGGCCGGACGGCAGGCCGTCGAGCAACTGGTCGACGATCTTCGTCGCCTCGCGGGTCTCCTGCAGGCGGACCCAGTAACGGGCATAGGAGTCGCCGTCCGGGTGGGTCCAGACCTTCCAGTCGACTTCCTTCCAGGCGAGGGGGCTGGGGCTGTCGCGACGGAGGTCCCAGTCGACGCCGCTGGCCCGGAGGTTGGCGCCCGACAGGCCGTAGTCGACGGCGATCTGGCGGGGAATGACGCCGATGCCACGGCACCGGGTGGCGAAGATCTCGTTGCCGAGAAGCAGGGTCTCCATCTCGTCGCAGAATCCCCGCATGCTCTCCATGGCCGACTTGCACTCCTCGACCCAACCCTTGGGCAGGTCGTCCTTCAGGCCACCGACCCGGTCGTAGTTCGGGTGGAACCGCCCGCCGGTGGCCGATTCGAGCAGGTTGAGGACGTGCTCACGATCGCGAAAGGCGAAGAAGACCGGCGTGATGGCGCCGAGCTGCACCCCCATGTCGCCGAGGAACAGCGCCAGGTTGGCGATGCGACCCATCTCGAACAGGATCGTGCGGATCCACTGCGCCCGCTCCGGAGCC
>JBKJLU010000193.1:0-3551 GCA_046596815.1 Acidimicrobiales bacterium
GCCATGCCGAGGGGGTCCTGTCCGCTGAAGTTGTAGCGCTTGTCCCAACCGGCCTGCGGAAAGGCGCTCTGCAGGTTTTGCGAGAGCCGGTCCATCTGCCAGCGCAGGTCCATGTCCTCCATGAGCTGGTTCATGAGGCTCTGCAGCTGCTCGCGCTGCGCCGGCGTCATCGAGTTCAACATCGCCTGGGCTGCCGCCATCTGCTGGGCCATCGACTCGAGCAACTCGTCGAGGTCCTTGGGATCATCAGGGAAGAAGTCGCCGAAACGCTCCATGAACTGCTCGAAGGCGGCGTCGGTGTCCTGGCCCTGTTCGCGCATTTCGAGCAACTGGTTGAGCCCGTTGATCATGTCCTTCATGCGCTGCATCTGGGCTTCGTCGATGTTCTGCATGGCGCCGGCCATCTGGTTGAACTGGCTCTGCATCAACTGTTGGCGGAGCTTGTCGAGCAGCTCGTCGAACTTCTCTCGCGCCTCGGTCGAGGTGAACTCGTAGTTCTGCAGATCCTTCACCTGACCGGCAAGGTCGGGCGGCAACAGATCGAGTTGCTCACGGCGCTCCTGGGTCACCTCGTCGGTGATCTCCTGGCGGCGCTGATCGCCCGATTCCTGGGCTTCCTGTTGTAACTCGTCGAGCGACTGACGCTCTTGTTCGACGACGTCGCGCAGCTCTTGGGCGATGTCGTCGTAGACGCCGCCGAGGTCGTACTGCTCGAGTTGGTCACGACGCTTGCGCCGCAGTTTCTCGAGCAGCTCCCGCATGCCCTGGACCCGTTGATCGTTCTGATCGCGGAACCCCTGCTGCATCATCCGACGCAGGGCAGAGTTGACGTCGCCGTTGTAGAGAATGTCGTCGGTCAGCTCGGCCAGGATGTCGTCAGCGTCCAGCTCGAACCCGACCTGGGTGCCGTCCCATCGGGAGTAGTCGTATCGGCGAGGCGACATGCCACGAACCCTACGCCCGAGGGACGGCTAGTCGACCTGCGGGGGAACGAAGCCGGCTTTCAGCTGCTCCCAGAGCTGCTGGCTGGCAGCGAAGCTGCCCTCCGTGGTCTGGAAGTTCAGCGCGAACCCGTATTCGTCACCGAGCACGAAGCCCAGGTTGTACGCATGTAGCGACGCCCCGCCGCTGGTGTAGCTGTACTCCCAGAGGCTGGCGTTCTCCGAACCCTTGAAGGTTGTCGGCGTGATGGAGATCTCTCGGTAGTTCTGCTGCTTCTTGGCAAACGATTTCGACTGCTCCTCCCACGCCTTCTGCGCGGAGGGGCCCGGCTCGTCGGTCCAGTCGACCCGCAGGTAGGTGTTCGTCGCCGGGTCGACGAAGTCGGTGAGGCTCTCGTCGCGCGAACGCACTGTCCACGATGGCGGATGAGCGACGGTGTAGCCCGTCTTCTCATCCCGGTACCGCTTCCAATGGGCGGGCACCCCGGCGGCCGCCAGTTGAGGGCTCGTCGTGGGCGGGGCAGTGGTCGCCTTTGGCGCAAGCGTCGTCGAGGGCTTCGGATTCGAAGACGCCGATGGACCGGGATCCGTGGCGGCGACCTGATCGCCGTCGTCCCCTCCCCGACTCCCGAGAAAGGCGGCGAGGGCGAGACCGCCGACCAAGAGGATGACGACGAGCGCAGTGACCGCGCCCAGGGGTCGGCGGGCTCGTGTCCGAGCGGCTGGACGGACCTGGGGTTGGACGGTGGTCGGCTCGTGCGTGGGTTCGCGTGTGGCCAGGCGCGTCGATTCGGGATGGGCGACCGTCTCGTCCTGAGGGATGGGCGCCGGTGGCGCATTGAAGCGGTCGAGGAGGCGCTCCGTCTCCGGTCCGTCGGCGCGTCGGGCAGGGTCCTTCACGAGCAACCGGTCGACGACGGACCCCATTGCGCCGGCGCGCTCCATCACCCTCGGCTCGTCGTTCACGACCGCCGTCAGGGTCGAGATGGTGTCCGCCCGACCGAACGGCGGCACGCCCTCGAGGGCGAAGTAGAGGGTTGCGCCGAGCGACCAGAGATCGGCCGCAGGGGTGATCTTGCCTCCGGTCGCCTGCTCGGGGGCCATGTAGGCGGGCGACCCGATGACGAGCCCGGTGGCGGTGAGCTGGGGGTCGCCGTGGACCGAGGCGATGCCGAAGTCGGTGAGCTTGACCGATCCGTCGGTCCTGACCATCACGTTGCTCGGCTTCACGTCGCGGTGCACCACACCGTTGCTGTGGGCCGCGCCCAGTCCCTCGATGAGTTGGCGACCGATGCGGGCGACCTCGGCCGGGGCCAGAGGTCCCCCGTCGGTGACCAGCGTCTTCAACGTTGGAGCGTCGACGAGTTCCTGGACGAGGAAGACCATCCCCTCTTCCTCGACCACGTCGAAGATCGTGACCAGCCGGGGATGACTGACCCGAGCTGCCGCCCTCGCCTCCCGCAGCACCCGCTGACGCAGGGCATCACGTTCGGGCGCCGGGAGGTGCAGGGGCAACTCGACCCGTTTGACGGCCACCGGCCGCTCGAGGAGGAGATCCTGAGCGCGCCACACCGATCCCATCCCTCCCTGGCCGAGCAGTTGGTGCAGTTCGTAGCGACCGCCGACCGGGCGCGCCCTCACCTCGTCCGGAGCCACACCGTTCCCCTACCCGATTCCGGTCAACTCCTCACCCGATGCGATCCTGGGACGCGATGCCCGAAGGCCACACGATCCACCGTCTCGCCCTCGACCACCGCAAGGACCTGGTCGGGCAGCCCGTCTCGGTCACGTCGCCCCAGGGTCGGTTCGCAGAGTCCGCAGCCCTGCTCGACGAGCGCACCCTCGTGGGCGTCGAGGCTTACGGCAAGCACCTGTTCTACGACTTCGGCGCCGGCGACTTCGTCCACGTGCACCTCGGGTTGTTCGGCAAGTTCCTGCGCCACGTTCCCCCGCCCCCTCCGCCCCGCCCGACCGTGCGTATGCGTCTGAGCGGCCTCGACGCCACCGTCGATCTCATCGGCGCGACCGAGTGCGCCCTCATCGATCCGTCGATGCGGTCGGCGATCTTCGTCCGGCTGGGCCCCGATCCGCTGCGGCGCGATGCCAAGCCCGAACTCGCCTTCGCCAAGTTGCAACGCCGGCGCACCCCGATCGGCGCCGCGCTCATGGACCAGTCCGTGCTGGCCGGCGTGGGCAACGTCTACCGGGCCGAGATCCTCTATGTGGCCGGGATTCACCCCGAGGCGCCGGCCAACTCGGTGACCCGCGAGCAGTTCGACGAGATGTGGGCGACCCTCGTGGGCTGGTTGCGCCACGGCGTCAAGGACCGCACGATCATCACCGTGGACCCCAAGACCATCGGCAAGCCCCGCTCCCGCATCCGTCGCCGTGAAGCCCTCTGGGTCTACAAACAGGACCACTGCCGCACCTGCGGCACCGAGATCCGCCGTTGGGACCTCTCCGGCCGCTGGGCTTACGCCTGCGAGACCTGCCAACCGCCACCCTATCCCGACCTGACCCGCCCCCACCCCGTTTTGGGGATGGATTCGACGCGCAGAGCGGGAAATCCGTCCCCAGAACGGCCGGGAGGGCATTCGTGTCACACCTGGG
>JBKJLU010000161.1:0-6692 GCA_046596815.1 Acidimicrobiales bacterium
TGCGTAAGCGGGCGACGAGGTCGGACGTCGCCTCGTCCTGCGGGGCCGAATCGGGAATGACCCGCCAGAGCACCGCGTCGGGCGAGGCCGGATCGTTGAGGAACCCCGGCGTGGCGAACGCGACCCCGGGGGTTGCGGACAATGCCGCGCTGACCGCTTCGATCGTCGCGGGATCGGCCCCGGAGGGAAGCTCAGCGGCGAGGATGAGCGGTCCGTTGAACCCTGGCCCGAAGCCGGTGGCGAGCAGGTCGTAGGCCTTGCGGGTCGAGGTCTCTTCCGGCGCGTTTCCCTCATCGGAGAACCCGAGACGCAGGGACAGGAGGGGCACGGCGAGCAGCAGGAGGGCGAGGGTGGCGACGATCACCGACGGCCAAGGACGAGCCTGGATGAAGTGGCTCCACCGATAGGAGAGCGTCTCTTCGACGGGCTTCGGGGCACGCCGGGGCACGGGCTGCTTGAGGGGACCAACGAAGAAGCCGGCGACGAGGACGACAACGGCGAGCGGCAGCGCGATGGTCAGTACCTTGACCCCCGCACCCACGCCGAGCAGAGCGACGGCGACGAGGCCAGCGGCGATCATCCCCCGCCAACGGGTCACCTCGAGCCGTTGGCCGGCGAAGCCGAGCAGGGCCGGCAGCAGCGTGACCGACGCCAGCATCGTCATGAGGACGGTCGTCGCCGCGCCGATGGCGAGACCGTTCACGAACTGCAACTTCATCAGGAGCATCCCCAGCAGCGAGATCACCACGGTCATTCCGGCGAAGAGCACTGCTCTCCCGGCGGTGTCGAGTGCTGCGCCGATGGATTGTTCGGTCGTCATTCCGGCATGCAGACCCTCGCGGTATCGGGTGACGATGAACAACGCGTAGTCGATGCCGACGCCCAATCCGATCATCACCGAAAGGGTGGTCGTGAAGTCGGGCATGGTGAACACGTTCGAGACGATGGTGACCAAGAGAACACCGAGGCCGATGCCGCCGAAGGCGGTGGCGATTGGTAGGCCCATCGCCAAGACCGATCCGAAGGCGAGCACGAGGATCACGACGGCGAACGCCAGACCGAGCACCTCCGACTCGGGTGGGGCGAACTCGGCGAAGAGTTGCCCGCCGTACTCGACCTGCATCCCGGGAATGTCGGGTTCGAGCGCCTTCACCTTCTTGGTGACGGCGGCGCTCTCTTCGATCGAGTACTCGTCCGGCACCTCGACCGGCGCGTAGGCGATCTTCCCAGCCTCCGCCCCCTGGCCGGCCACCTGCTGCGGACCTGCGGGACCGTATGGGCTCGTGACGGCCAGAGGATCGATGGCATCGACTTGCCCGAGGAACCGCTCCATCGCCGCCTTCACCTCCGGATCGTCGACGCCGCGCTCGGTGCGGAAGACGATCGTGCCCCCGGTGCCGCCGCCCCGTCCGCCGAAATGCTCCTCGATGATGTCGAACCCGCGAGAACTCTCGACGTTCGGAAGCGAGAAGGCCGTGCTGAACCCGCTCCCGGTCACCGACGAAATTCCGATGAACACGAACAACGCACCCAACCAGAGCAGCACGACGGCGCCGCGCCGATTGTGGCACCAACGACCAAGACGACCGAGCATGTCGTAACTCCTGCCTGTTCACGACCTCGGGGGGAATCCCGCGGGTCGAGGCTACGGGGTCACTGGAGGGAACACCGCGTTCAGACCGGAGCAACCCTGTCGTGGTCGAGTGCGCTTTCGAGGGCGGCCATGGCCCGCAGCACGACAAGGTCGCCATGCTGGGGACCGACGACCTGAAGGCCGATCGGCAAGCCGGACGCGGTGAAGCCAGCGCAGACCGAGCCCGCCGGCGAACGGGTCATGTTGAAGCCGTAGGTGAAGCTGACCCAGTTGGCCGTCTCGACCCCGTTGATGGTGCCCGGATTCCCTGACACCGGAGGGGGGCCCGCCGTGGTCGGCGTCACGAGCAGGCGAACATCCCGGAACAGTTCGACGAGGCGCAGGTTCAACGTGTGACATGCATCCTCGGCCGCGACGAGATCGACCGCGGACATTCCCGCCCCCCAGTCGGCCATCGAGCGCAGCCCGGGATCGATTCGGTCCCACATCTCGGTGTCGCGGAAGGGAGCCAGCGTGCGGGCGTTGTAGGCATTGGTGAGCGCCACCCAGGACAGCACCGGATCCTCGGCGAAGACCGTGTCGATCTCGACGACCTCGGCTCCCATGTCAGCCATGCGGTCGACCGCCGCTCGACAAACGGCCGCCACCTCATCATCGACCGTGGCGTAACCGAGGGTCGGCGACCACGCCACCTTCAGCGGCAGCGACGCAGCCTCGAGCGCATCCACCCACGGTACCGAGGGCATCGGCAACGACCGAAGGTCGGACGGATCGGGTCCGATCACTGCATCGAGAGCGAGCACCGTATCGGCCACCGTGCGGGCCAACGGTCCCTTGGTCGAGAGGTGGCCCCAATCGGGGGCGCTGCCTCCACCCGAGGGGACCCGCCCGAGCGAGGCCTTGAAGCCGGCCAGACCACAGGCCGCCGCCGGAATCCGGATCGAGCCGCCACCATCGGAGGCGGTCGCCAGCGGGACCATGCCTGCGGCCACCGCGCAGCCCGATCCTCCGGACGAACCACCGGGAGAGTGAGCCGGGTTCCAAGGGTTGCGGGTCGCCCCGAACACCTCGTTGACGGTGTCGCCCTTCCAACCGAGTTCAGGCGTGTTCGTCTTTCCGATCACCACCGCCCCCGCCGCCTTCATGCGCTCGACCAGCAACGAGTCGTGGGTCGCCATCGGGCTGTCAGCGAAACAAGGCGAGCCCTTCGTCGTGCGGAACCCGACGGCGTCCTCGAGGTCTTTCACGCCGATGGGGATGCCGGCCAGCGCGCCCGGATCTTCGCCGGAGGCGACGAGGGCATCGACGGCCGCCGCCGCCTTTATCGCTGCATCGCCGTCGACGGCCACGAAGGCGTTGAGGGTGCCGTTGAGCGATGCGACCCGTTCGAGCGCGTGCGTCGTCAGTTCCCGGGCGGACACGCGACCGGCACGAACGTCATCGGCTAGATCCTCGATCGACTGCCGCTGGAAGTCGATGCTCACGAGAGCTCGAGGACGATGTGGTTTGTCGCTTGGATGCGCAGCACGCGCTCACTCTAGGTTCGGGGCGTGGCCCCAGATCCGATCCCGAACATCGTCCTCGACCATGTTGCCGTTGCCGTCGAAGACCAGGCCAGGGCCTGGCCCAGGTATGCCCGCGACCTCCCATCCACGTGGGTTGGGGGCGGTGGCACGCCGGGTTTCTGGTCGGCCCAGGTGAAGTACGCCAACGGCATGAAGGTCGAGGTGCTCGAGCCCTACCTACCCGAGCAGAACAACTTTCTTCGTCGCTTCCTCGACCGATCTGGCCCCGGTCCCCACCACCTCACGTTCAAGGTCGGCGACATCGTCGAAGCGATCGGCATGGCCGAGGACGCGGGCTACCGGCCGGTCGGCGTCAACCTCGACGATCCCTGGTGGAAGGAGGCGTTCCTCCACCCGAAGGACGCGCCCGGCGTGGTCGTGCAGTTGGCGCAGTCGGACGAGGGCGGCGACTGGGGCGACGACCCGACGCCCGAATGGTTCCCGACGCCACGTACCCCGACATCGGCAACCCTCGTCCATGTCGCCCACGCCGTCGCCGACATCGACGAGGGCCGGCGTTTGTTCGTCGACCTTCTGGCTGGTGTGGCAGATGCCGAGGGGCAGACCGCAGACGCCACGTGGCTCGACCTCGTGTGGCCGGGGCCAGGTCGCATCCGGCTCGTCTCGGGTGCGGCCGTCGCTCCGTGGCTCGGTGATCGACGCGGTCGAGTGCACCACCTCGCTTTCGCCACCACCGACCCCGCATCGGTTGACGGGGCGACGTCGACGCGCAGGGTGTACGAGGTCGAACCCGGCGACAATCTCGGGGTGCGCCTGTTGCTCAGTGATTCTCCGGAGCCGTTTGTCTCGTCTGCGCTGGGGTAAGTACCAGCCGTTCCCAACGCACAAGAGGTGAAGACGCCATGGGCGAAAAGCTCGATGATCTCAAAGGTAAGGCCAAGGAAGCTGCTGGCGACCTGACCGACAACAAGGACCTGGAGCGCGAAGGCAAGGTCGATCAGGGCATGGCCGACGTCAAGGACAAGGTCGGTGACGTCACCGACAAGGTCGGCGACAAGATCAAGGACATCGTCAACTAGCGGATTTGCAGGAGCCGCCGTTCCGTTGCTTTTCGAGCTACGGGGCGGCGGCTTCGTCGCGCTCGGGCGAAAACCGTCAGCGGCTGCGGCGGACCGCCCAGACGGTGGCACCGGCAAGAAGGAACAGTGCGGGCAGCAGCACCAGGCTCACAAAACGGGCGTAGGTGATGCGAGCTTTGGTGAGGTCGAGGGACCGGCTCTTCGGCAGGTTGGCCGAAAGCACCAGGAGCTGATCGTCGAGGGCCAGCCAGTCGATCGAACGGACGAGGAAGGTGGAGTTCGCGGCCTGCCCGATGACAGAGTTCGTGGCGAAGTCGACGTCTCCGACGACGACGACTCGACTTCGTTGCACCTGATCGCCCTCGACGCGAGAGCGCTCGCTGGCGGCGGCAACGGTGATCGGTCCGGCCGCGTCGACCGACGGATCGAAGACGCTGGTGAGCGGTTCCGTCTCCAGGTACGAAACGGGCGACGTGTCGGCGAGGTGGCTCACGACGAGACCCGCCTCGGGATCGGACTCACCGGCGATCACCTGTTGCAGACCGGGGAAGAAGGTGGGCGGCAGACGCCGCACGACCGGGTGTGACGACGAATAGATCCGCACGATGGGCGCCGTCGGATCGTCGGGGCGGGCCGAGGCCGGATCACCTTCGAGCACGATGCCTCGCCGAACCCCGAGTTCGTGGCCGCCGATGATCGGCGTGACGTCAACGTCTGATGCTGGGTCGGTGAGCACCAACAACCGGCCCTCGTCGGCCAGCCATCGCTCGATTTCGTCGGCTGCGCCCCCGAGCGTCGACAGCGGGTTGGCGAGCACGACGGCGTCGCAGTCCTCGGGGATCAACGGCGTCGACAGCAGATCGACCGACCGGATCACGTAGCCGTTCTCTTCGAGAAGTGCGGCGGCCTGTGACAGCCCTTCGGGACCGTCGTCGCTGACCGAGGCCTCGCCATGGCCGGCGACGAAGCACAGTTGCGCCGAACGGCCCCTGGCCAGCCGGGCGAGCGCGCCGGTGACGTCCTGCTCGGTAACGGTTGGCACCACCTCGACGACCTCGCCCTGGGAGACGGCAATGCCGCCGAGTCCGGAGTCGATGCCGAGCCGTCGCTGTTCACCGATGGACGTCTGGGGGTCGAGGATGCGAAAGCCGACGCGACGGTTGAGGCGCTGATAGCGCAGCAGGAGCGCGGCAGCCGGCGCCCGTTCGGGGTCGTCGGGCCGGAGGAAGACGGTGACCGTGGTTGGCTCGTCGACGGCTCCGACGATGCGTTCGGTCTGGTCGGTGAGGCTCAAACTGCGCTCGGCCGTGAGATCGATGAGCCGCCGTGACCGGTCGGCGCCGAAGTCGATGCCGATGGCGACGACGAGGGCGAGGAAGGCGACGACGAGGGGCCGCCGAAGTGCGGTCACCGTTGACGCCGCGCCTGCACCGCCGCGCCCGCCAAACCGAGGCAGGCCACGGTCAGCGCCACCAGGAACCCGATGTCGCCGGTGTCGAGGGCTCCGCCGGCGAAGCTGCGGAGTCGCTCGCTCAACGACAAGTGGGCGAGGAGACCGCCGGCGCTGATGGTGGCGCTGGCCGTGCCCGAGAACCACAGGACGGCGGCGATCACGAAGGTGAACATGGCGGCCACCGGCGCTGACGTCGTGCACGCTGAGGCGAGGACCCCCAGCGCCGCGAGCGCAGCGATCAACAGGGCGAGCCCCACGAATCCCGCGATCATCGGACCGGGGTCGGGATCGCCGAACAACGCCACCATCGCGGCGTAGGCACCCGCGGGAGCGGTGACGGCCAGAATCGTGGCCGTGGTCGCCAGCCACTTGCCGAGCACCAGAGGTCGGGCGCCGACGGGAATGGCCAGCAGCACGTCGAGCGTGCCCGATCGGGCCTCGTCGGCCAGCGCCCGCATCGACAAGATCGGCACCGTCACCAGCAACAGGAATCCGGCCAGCGGGAAGAGCGGTTGCACGAGTGCCTGCGACCGACCTTGGAGCTGATCGACGAAGAGGATGCCGAGCACCGCCTGGAACAGCGCCCCCACGACGAACGGCACGGGCGTCGCCCACAAGACGGCCAGGTCCTTCCGGAAGATGGCCCTGGTCACGAGAGCTCGGCCTCGCCGACCAGACGAAGGAATCGGGCCTCGAGGTCGCTGGCTTCGCCTGGCCGTTCTTCGGCCACTACGCGTCCGCCGGCGATGACGACGACCCGGTCACACACCGACGAGGCCTCCGCCAGCAGATGGGTCGAGAGCAGCACCGCTCCCCCTTCGTCGGCGAGCGCGCGCACGACCGCACGCGCCTGCACCACCTGGCGAGGATCGAGTCCGGTCGTCGGCTCGTCGAGCAGGTAGGCACCCGGGCGGCCGAGCAACGCGCCGGCCAACCCGACGCGCTGCCGCTGCCCTCGCGAGAGCCTCCCGATCGGTCGGGTTGCCAGATCGCCGATGTGCATCGCCGCCATCGCCCGCTCGACCTCGGACGGCGCATCG
>JBKJLU010000181.1:0-10853 GCA_046596815.1 Acidimicrobiales bacterium
CGCGCTTGTGGCGCTCTTCGAGTTCTTTGCGGCCCGAGCCCCGCTCGCCGTAGCGCTCGATGCGCTCGTCGGCTTCGGCCACTTCGGCGGCTTGGCGAACCTTCAGCGGCTCGAGCATCGTGTCGATCGAGGCCAGCAACTGATCGGCCAAGGTGGCGATGGCGCTACCGGTGCCGTCGAGACGCTGGGGCACGCTGCGCCAGGCCTCTCGTCGCGCTCCGAACCCGGCGTCGCCGGCGAGGAGGCGGGCCCGTTCGATCCGTCCGTCGCTGGCCGCGGCGATGTCGGCGGCCACCTCTGCGGACGCGCCCTCCGCCACCAATGCGTCGGCGATGGCAGCCGCCGGCGCGGGGGCGAAGTCGACCTGCACGCATCGCGACGCGATGGTCACGAGTTCGGGCGGCACCCGTTCGGCCAACACGACGAAGACGGTTGACGCCGACGGTTCCTCGATCGTCTTCAGCAACCGCCCGTACTGCTGGGCGATGAGATGAAAGTCGACGAGGACGATGACCTTGAAGCGACCCTCGGCCGGTGGCCGCGAGGCAAGGTGGATGATCTCCTCGATCTGCTTGACGTCGATCGATGCGCCCTTTCGCTCGACCACCATCACGTCCGGGTGGCGGCCGGCGAGGCTGTTGCGACACGAGCGGCACTCCCCGCACCCGCCGTCTTCACACAGAACATCAGCGGCAAAGGCGGCGACCACACTGCGGATGCCGATGCCCGCCGGCCCGACGAAGAGGTAGGCGTGCACCGGGTGGCGGGCGGCGGCGCGCAGGTTGGCGACGGCCCGGTCCTGGCCGATGACTGCGCCGTAGAGGCCGTTGGGCCCGTAGAGGTCGTCAGGCACGGGCGCGCACCCAGTCGTCGTAGCGCTCGGCGACCCGGGGGGGGACGTCGTCGACCGGTCCGGTCCCGTCGACCACGAGCCAACGATCGGGTTCGGTTTCGGCCAGGTCGCGGAAGCCTGCGTGGACCCGTGCGTGGAAGTCGAGGCCGGCGGATTCCATGCGGTCGGGTGGGTCCTTCATGCGATCGGCGCTGGTGCCAGGGGACACGTCGAGGAGGATGGCCACGTCAGGCCACAGACCGTCGGTGGCCCAGTCGCACAACCGGCGGATGGCGTCGGCCCCCAACCCCCGGCCGTAACCCTGGTAGGCCAACGACGAGTAGGCCGAACGGTCGCTCACGACACAGGTGCCCGCCTCGAGCGCCGGTCGCACCCGCTCGGCGACGTGCTGCGCTCGATCGGCGGCCATCAACAGCGCCTCGGCGCGCCCGTCCATCCCCACCACCGATGGGTCGAGCAGCACCGACCGGATGCGCTCGCCCACCAACGTCCCTCCCGGTTCGCGGGTGAGCACCGCGCCGAGACGCGACGCCAGCAAGGCCGCCTGCGTCGACTTTCCGCAGCCCTCGCCGCCCTCGAACGCGATCCAGTATGCGGCCACTACTCGGCGACGACGTCGGCGGGACGCTCCTTCATCGACACCAATGCCAGCGCACCTGCCCCGAGGATGATCAACCCGCCGAGCCAGAGGGTGAGTCGCGTGCCGGGCACGGAGATACCGATGCCGAACAGGTCGACGTGGCGATCGACGAGGCGGTTCGAGATCGAGTCGAGCAGCGACGACAGGAACGGGGCGATGGCAAAGGCGAGCAGCAGACAGAACCGCACGAGGGTGTTGAGCACGGCGAAGATGCGGCCCCGCACCTCGTCCTCGACGTTGGTCTGGAGGATCGTGAACCCGAGCACGTAGATGGCGCCGGCGAACACGCCGAGGAGGGTCACGAAGAAGAGTGCGATCGGCAGTTCGGACATCGACGCGCCGACGATGATCGACAGGCCGGCGCCGAGGACGGCCCCCACGAAGACCCGTTGATGGGGCAGCCGGCGCTGCAGGATCGAGAGGCCGATGATGCCGGCGGCCATGCCGCCTCCGAGGGCGGTGAGCAACAGACCGAAGGCGGCCGACCCGCCGCCGAGCGTCTCTTTGGCGAAGCGGGGTCCGAGCGGCACGAGCATGCCTCCACCGATGAGGCCGGTGGCGATGGCGACCAGCACCGAGCGGATCAGGGGGCTGCGATGGATGACCGAGAGTCCCTCACGCATGTCGCGCACGGCCGACCCGAACTCGATGCCTCCGCTCACCTCCTCGCCGTCCGCCCGCACCCGCCGGACGTGGGGCAACACCAGCGTGGAGATCAGGACCGCCGAGATGAAGAAGGTCATGACGTCGAAGTAGATGGCGACGAACTCCTGGTCGACGCTGAGTCCCTTCAGGGCGTCGTACTGACCGAGGAACTTGGCCACGCCGGCGAGCGCCGCGAACAGCGCGGACCCGATGGGGAACGTGCCGTAGGCGGCGACCAGCGACAGCGAGTTGGCCGTCGGGAGGTATTCGGCCGGCACCATTCTCGGCACGGACGCCTCTTTGGCCGGCGACCACAGCAGCGTCAGGATCTCGAGGAACAGCGACGCCACGACGAGTCCGGCGATGGTGTCGACCCAGGGCAGCGTGGCCAGCACCAGACCCCGCCCGATGTCGCAGGCGACCATGACCTTCTTGCGGTCCCACCGGCCGACGAGCACGCCGGCCACCGGGGCCAGGAAGAACCCGGGGATCAACCTCGCCGAGAGCACGACGCCGACGGCGGCCTCAGGCGATCCACCACCGGCGATACGGGCGGCCAGCGCGGTGATGGCGACGAACCCGATCCAGTCGCCGAGCGAAGACGCCACCTGGGCCAGCCACAGGCGGAAGAACGACGGCGAGCCGAACAGGCGAGTCGAGCCGAGGGCCTCGGGATCGTCGTCGCCTGCTTGTGCATCCTCGGACAAGAAGGCCTCCGCCACCGATGCCAGGCTAGGAGGTGCGACGTCCCCGGGCGGGCATGACGTCGGTCACGCCTCGTCCTCGGGTTCCGCAGCCTTCGTGGCCTTCTTGGTGGCCGCCGCCGTCTTCGCGCCGGCCTTCTTGGTGGCCGCCGCCTTCTTGGTGGCCGCCGCCTTCTTTGCCGGCGCCTTCTTGGTGGCTCCCGCCTTCTTCCGGGCGCCCGCCTTCTTCTTGGCCGGACCTGCGGCCCGCTTGTCGGCCAGCAGCTCGAAGGCCCGTTCGGTGGTGATCTCCTCGACGCTCTCGCTGCGAGGAACGGTGGCGTTGTACTCGCCATCGGTGATGTACGGACCGAAGCGGCCCTCCTTGATGACGACCGGCTTGTCGACGGCCGGGTCGATGCCGAGGTCGCGCAACGGCGGCTTGGCGGCGGCCCGCTGGCGGCCGAACGTCTTGGGCTGGGCGTAGATGGCCAGGGCTTCGTCGAGCTGTACGGAGAAGAGCTGGTCCTCGGTGTCGAGCGAGCGGCTGTCCTTGCCCTTCGTCAGGTAGGGGCCGTAGCGACCGTTCTGGGCCGAGATCTCCTCGCCGGTCGCGGGGTCGACGCCGACGATGCGGGGCAGTGAAAGCAGACGCAGTGCGTCGTCGACGGTGACAGCCTCGGGGGTCATCGTCTTGAAGAGCGACGCCATCTTCGGCTTGGCCTTGGCCGGCAGGGTCTCGGCATCGCCGAGCTGCACGTAAGGCCCGAAGCGCCCCACCTTCACGTAGACGGGAAGGCCCGAGTCGGGGTCGTCTCCGATGGGGGTGTCGCCCTTCGGCGCGTTCAACAGCTCGAGGGCCAACTCGGGTGTGAGCTCGTCGAGGGCCAGATCCTCGGGGAGGCTCGCCGTGTCCTCGCCCCGCTTCACGTAAGCGCCGTACTTTCCGTTACGCACGACGATGGGCTCGCCGTCGGGATCGAACCCGATGGGGATGGCGTTCACCAGCGCCGGGTCGGCATCGGCGATGGCGTGGTCGCACAGGCCCCGCAGTCCGGGCGTGCCGTTGCCGAACCAGAACTTGTTGAGCCAGGGCTCGCGCTCGGCGGTGCCAGCGGCGATGGCGTCGAGCTCGCTCTCCATCCGGGCGGTGAAGTCGTAGTCGACGAGCTGGCTGAAGTGACCCTCGAGGAGGTTGACGACGGCGAACGCATCCGACGTCGGGATCAGGGCTTGGCCCTTCTTCCGGACGTAGCCGCGGTTCTGGATCGTCTCCATGATCGACGCATAGGTCGAAGGCCGACCGATCCCCTTCTCCTCCAACGCCTTCACCAACTGGGCCTCGGTGTAGCGGGCCGGCGGCTGGGTGGCGTGCCCTTCGGCGTCGATCTCACCCTTCGGGAGCTGTTGACCCTGCTCGAGGGCCGGGAGACGGCGGTTCTCGTCATCGCTGTCGGTATCGGCGTCGTCGCCGACGAAGCCGTAGACGGCGAGGAATCCGGGGAACGTGATGGTGCGCCCCGAAGAGGACCACTCGGTCAGCTCATCGGCGCTCGTCGATGCCTGCAGCCGGAGGCGCAGGGTCTGGCCCTGCGCATCGGGCATCTGCGAGGCCAGCGTCCGCTGCCAGATCAGTTTGTAGAGCTCGAGGTCGGCGCCCCGCAGCTCGCCCCCCAACGACTCGGGCGAGCGGAACTCTTCACCGGCGGGACGGATGGCCTCGTGGGCCTCCTGGGCGTTCTTCGACTTCGAGGCGTAGGTCCTCGGTGCGTCGGGGACGAACTGGGGCCCGAACAGATCCTTGATCTGGTTGCGGGCGGCCGACAGCGCCGTACCGGAGAGCGTCGTCGAGTCGGTGCGCATGTAGGTGATGAAGCCCCGCTCGTAGAGCCCCTGGGCCACCCGCATCACCTGTTGGGCACCCATGCGCAGACGGCTGCCTCCGACCTGCTGCAGCGTCGAGGTGATGAACGGCGGCTTCGGACGCGACCGGTAGGGGCTGGTCTCGACGGCCGACACCGAGAAGGCGGCGTCGCCGAGACGGGCCGAGAGACCGAGGGCGGCCTCTTCGTCGAGGACCAGGACCTCACCCTTGGGGCCACCGGCGGGAGTGAAGTCGTCCTTGCCGGCGGCAACTTTGCGGCCGTCGACGGTGTTGAGGCGGGCCGTGAACCCGGGGTCGGTGGCGAAGCGGGCGTCGAGCGACCAGTACGACGACACCACGAAGGCCATGCGCTCGCGTTCACGTTGCACGACGAGGCGCACCGCCGGGCTCTGCACCCGGCCCGCCGACAGACCGGTGCGGATCTTTCGCCACACCACCTCCGACACCGGGTACCCGAAGAGGCGGTCGACGATGCGGCGACTCTCCTGGGCGTCGACGAGGCGGTAGTCGATGTCGCGCGACTCGGTGACGGCCCGCTCGATGGCGGTGCGGGTGATCTCGTGGAACACCATCCGCCGCACCGGCACCTGCGGCTTGAGGATCTCGACGAGGTGCCACGAGATGGCTTCGCCCTCCCGGTCCTCATCGGTGGCCAGCAGCAGTTGGTCGACACCCTTGAGGGCGGCCCGGAGCTCGGCGATGACCTTCTTCTTGTTTTCGTAGACGGCGTACGTCGGCTTGAAGTGGTTGTCGACGTCGACCGCCAACCCCTTGGGCTCGAGGTCGCGGACGTGGCCGATGGAGGCCATGACGACGTAATCGGACCCGAGGTACGAGCTGATGCTCTTCACCTTGTTGGGGGACTCGACGATGACGAGTGACTTGGGCAATGGAGGTCCAGACGTGACGAGGGGCGGAGAGGCGAAAGGCGCCTTTCCTTTTTCCACCCTTGACAGAGGATCGAAGGTCTGTCAATTGCTCTGACCCCCGGTAGCGTCCCGGCGGTGATGCTTCCGCTGCTCGCCGCCCTCAACTTTCTCGACCCCGAGGAGCTCCTCGCGGCCGTCGGCACGATCGGTCTCTTCGCCGTGATCTTCGCCGAGTCGGGCCTGTTGATCGGCTTCTTCCTGCCGGGCGACTCATTACTTTTTACCGCCGGCCTCTTCGCCGCTCAGGGCAAGCTGAACCTGCCGCTCATCCTCGTCGGCTGCTTCATCGCCGCCGTCACCGGCGACCAGGTCGGATACGCGTTCGGCAACCGGGTCGGGCCTGCGCTGTTCCGTCGCCCGGACTCCCGCCTGTTCAAGCAGGAGTACGTGGAGAAGGCCCAGGGCTACTTCGACAAGTACGGCTCGAAGACCATCGTGTTGGCCCGCTTCGTGCCCGTGGTGCGCACCTTCGCCCCCGTCGTGGCCGGCGTCGGCTCGATGCCGTATCGCACGTTCCTCACCTTCAACATCCTCGGCGGGCTGCTCTGGGCCGTGGGCGTGACCCTGCTCGGCTACTTCCTGGGTGAGATCAAGGTGGTCGAGGAGAACCTCGAGATCGCCATCCTCGCCATCGTCGGCCTTTCGATCGTGCCGATCCTCATCGAGTTGTTCCGGGCCCGCCGGGCCAACGCCCGGGCTCCGAAGGCCTGAGGCCTCAGCCCTCGGACGCCCTTTGGGGGTAGCCTCATCTGAGGTTTTGCGGGACTGGCTGGGGAGCCGGGGAAGGCGGACGTCGTGGCGGCAGATCTCGCGGCGTATGTGCCGCAGCTGTTGGTCGATTGGGAAGCAGCCCACGGCGGCGTCCGCTATCGGTCCATCGACGGAACCTTGGTCTTCGCCGACGTCTCCGGATTCACCAACCTGTCGGAGAAGTTGGCGCGCGCCGGTGGAAAGATCGGAGCCGAGCAGTTGGCCGACGTCATTGGGGGATTGTTCGGTGACCTGCTCGGCGTAGCCGCTCTCCGGGGTGGCGAGATGCTCAAGTACGGAGGCGACGCCGTCCTCTTGTTTTTCGCCGGTGACGGACATGCCTCCCGAGGCGCTGCCGCGTGCATCGAGATGCAGCGCCGACTCCGGGAGATCGGACGGATCGACACCGGTGCGGGCGTCGTGCGGCTGCGCATGTCGGTCGGCGTCAGCACCGGCTCGTTCGACTTCTTCAAGGTCGGGGGCTCGCACGAGGAGCTCGTCGTCGCCGGCCCGGCGACGACCGAGTGCGTAGCCATGGAAGCGGCCGCTGACGCCACCGAGGTACTGGTGTCGCAGGCCACGGCGTCACAGATCCCCGAACGCTGCCTCGGAGGCGAGAAAGCGGGCGGCCGACTGCTGGTGCGTCTCCCCCCCGCAGAGGCGGTCGCCACGCGGCCGATCCGTTCTCCGACCGATCTGATGAAGTTCGTTCCTGAGGCCCTTCGCAAGTATCTGGCGGGCGGAACGATCGACCCCGACCACCGCCTGGTGACCGTGGCGTTCGTACATCTCATGGATGTCGACCGACGACTCGCCTCTTTCGGAGGAGACACGGTCGCGGCGGAGCTGCAGCGCACGATGTGCGTCGTCCAAGATGCGTTCGGGGAGTACGGGGTCTCGTTCCTCACGACCGACCTGGCCTCTGATGGCGTGAAGGTGATGGCCGCCGCCGGCGCCCCCTTCGCCCACGAAGACGATGCCGGTCGCATGTTGCGCGCCGTCAGCGAGGCGTTGGCGGCCCCTGGATGCCTCCCGATGCGCGCTGGCGCCACCACCGGCCACGTGTTCGCCGGCGACGTCGGGCCCGAGTTCCGGCGGACGTACACCTGCCTTGGGGACACCACCAACACCGCCGCGCGGGTGATGGGCCGAGCCGGCGCTGGTCAGTTCCTCGTGCTGGCGCCGACCGTTCGCCAGTCCCGTTCGGCCGTGACTACCGAAGCCCTCGAGCCCTTCATAGCCAAGGGAAAACGCGATCCGCTGACTCCCTTGCTGGTGACCTCCGTCTCGCCTTGGTCGTCGCCGCCGGCTGAAGTCGAATTGCCCCTCATCGGTCGCCAAAGCGAGTTGGACCGACTCACTGACCTCGTCCGCCGTGCCTTCGATGGCCACGCCGGCGCGACGTTCGAGGTCGTAGCCGAGCCGGGCATGGGGAAGTCGCGACTGGTCGGCGAGCTGGTGAAGGAAGTTGGCGGTGACGACTTCGACGTGATCACGCTGCGGTGCGACGAGTACGACCGTGGCCGGCCGTACCACCTGGCATCGGCGCTGGTGCGCTCCCAGCTGCGTGCCAATGAGCCGGCACAGTTGAAAGCGGAACTGGATTCGATTGCGCCCGACCTCAGCCCCTGGTTCCCGTTGCTCGGTCTCGTAATGGACGCCGACCTTGGATCGACGGAGGAGGTCGATCGCCTCGACCCGTCGGCGGTACCCCACCGCACCGCCGGCGTAGTGGCCGACCTGATGGTGGCGTTCGGCCATAGGCGTCCGACGCTGCTGCTCGTCGAGGACGCCCACTGGGCAGACCCCCCTTCCGCCGTCGTGCTCTCCGAGATCGTCAATCGATGCGCCGAAGTTCCCGTCGTACTGTGCTCGTCCCGCAGGCCAGGATCGGACGGGTGGCTCGCTCCCGATGCCGCCACTTCGATTGAGCTCGGCCCGCTCGGTCCGGACGACACCCGCCAGCTGGTCGAGTTGGCCGCCGGTAGACCTTTGCTTCCAGCCGAGATCGAGCAATTGGCCGAGCGGAGCGCCGGAAATCCTCTCTTCCTGCAGCACCTCAGCGCAGTCGGTGCCGACGAGGGGTCGGTACCGACTTCCGTCGAGGAGTTGTTGGCGTCGCGCATCGACGGATTGGGCACGGCCGAGCGAAGCGCACTTCGCCGTGCGGCAGTTCTCGGGGCGATGTTCCCGATCGAACGCCTCGTCGACGTAGTGCCCGAGGGACTCGGCGCCCTCGACGGCCTGGGGACGTTCATCGATGTCGACGACGCCACCGTGAGATTTCGGCATGCTCTGGTCCACCAGGTCGCCTATGAAGGCCTCCCCTTCCGGCAGCGCCGCGACCTGCACGGCAGGGCGGCGGCGGCCATCGAGGCCGCAGCCGACGATCCGGACGACGTGGCCGAGGTCCTGGCCCGGCACTTCCACGCGGCGACGGCATGGTCGCAAGCCTGGAAATACGGGTGCGTGGCGGCAAGGCGAGCCGAGTCGAAGTTCGCCTCGGCCTTGGCGGGACAACAGTGGCAGCGCGCGGCCGAAGCGGGGCGCCTGTCGGGATCGGTCGACGAGTCGCAGCTGGCGGCGGCGTGGTCGGCATGCGGCGAAGCCCGTCGGTTGGCCGGCGAGCTGCAGCCGGCGAAAGCTGCACTCCTTCAGGCCCGGCGCATGTCGCGGTCGTCCGTGCATGGGCGGGCCGCTTTGGCCTTGGACGTCGCTCGCGTCCTCTACATCGAGGGCCGAGCCACGCAGTCGCTGGCATGGGTGCGGCGGGCGGTTCGGGAAGCGGAGGCGGCAGGCTTACCCCCAGCTTCCATGCAAGGCGCGGCCGACGAGTTGCGGGCCGAGATAGCCCTGGCCCGAGGACACGCCAAACGGGCGCTACGTCTGGCGATGGAAGCCCGGTTGCGGGCCGAGTCGACCGGAGACGCAACCGCCCTGGCTAGGGCGCAAAGCATCGTCCATTACGCCAGCCAAAGCCTCGATCTACCGACCCGATACGCCGAAGGAGATCGGGCCGTCGCGACGGCAGAGGCGGCCGGTGAGCGGCGCTTGCACGTCGTCGCCTTGGGCAATGTGGCCTTCGATGCCCACCAGCTGGGCGACTGGGCGCGGGCCTTGACGTTGTACGAGGCCGGTCGGCAGGCGGCGGAGGAGAGCGGGGCCGTGCTCCTTGCCGCCATGCAGGACAACAACATCGGCGAAATCCGCTGCGATCAGGGGCATTTGGTCGAGGCCGAACGGCTGTTTCGGAGGGCTCATCGCACCGCCAGCGCCGCCGGGCACTGGCACGCCGCTTTTCATCTGGCGAACCTCGGCCGGGTGGCCGCACGATCCGGTGACCCCGACGGCGCCGCCGCACTCTTCGACCGGGCCGAACAGCAGCTCATCGCATTCGGGCTCGGCGATCTCCTCCCAGAGGTGCGGCTGCGCCGGCTCGAGTCGCAGGTGCTCAACGGCGGAACGCTCGACACCCTTGGTGCGGCCGACGCGCTCTTGCACCACGAGACCTCGGGCCCGACCCGCCGCCAGCTCCTGGTGTTACGAAGCCATGCGGCTCGCCAGGCTGGGTTGGTCGACCAAGCACGTACCGATGCGCTGGCGGGCGTGGACGAGGCGCGAACGGCCGGTGATCGCTATGCCCTTCTGCTTGCCTGGTGCGCGGCTCAGCGGCTGGGGGTCACGGCGCCCACGGCCGGCGCCGAGTCGCCGTCAGAGCTTCGACGGCGACTCGGCGTGGTGGCCCTTCCCGCCTTCCCCTGATCAGGTGAACTGGAACTGGGCCACGTGTTCCGAGCCGTCGTTGAGGAGCACCTTGAAGTTCCGACACTGCATCTTCCAGGTCTTCTGGGTGGACCAGTTGTAGTGGAATTGCTCGTCGATGAGGTTGTAAACGAGTCCGTTGAGAGGGAGGTCGAGCAGTTCGAGCACGACGGGCGGCTTGGCGACGTCGCACACGACCTGTTCGGATGACAACACCCTGACGATGGTGATGTCCCGTACGAAGCCATTGGCGTCGCGTACCTGCCATTTCATCGGGATGGTGCGGCCGGCGTTCACGATGTTGCGGGCATCCATCCGCACCGGGCTCAGGAACCCGTTGAAGTCGTATTTGTTCTGGTAGGTGACCGAAGCCGTGCCCGTGCGCCCACCGCCGTCGGTGGCAGTGACCACGAGGGCTTTGGGTCCCGGCGAGGTGTCGAGAAGGCCGCCGCTCGAGATGGCGGCTCCGTTGCCGACCTTGCCCGAACAGGTCACGACGCCGATGTCGTCACATGCAAATGTGGCGCGAACGGTTTCGCCCGCCTTGAACACCTGGCCTTCCGTTGGCGAGAGAATGATGACGGTCGGTGCGGTCGTGTCGATGGGCACCACCACGAGGCCGGTGGCGTTGTTGGTGGCCCGGTAGGACACGGTGTGCACCCCGTCCCCAGTCACCGACACCGGAGACGTGTACGACCGCCACGTG
>JBKJLU010000081.1:0-16825 GCA_046596815.1 Acidimicrobiales bacterium
GCCGTGGCCAAGCTCAAGCCGGCGTTCGACAAGCGAAACACCAAGGTCATGGCCGTGTCCGTCGACGATGTCGACAGCCATGGCCGCTGGGTCGGCGACATCAGTGACGTCACGGGCAACGCCGTCAACTTCCCGATCATCGGCGATCAGGACCGCAAGGTCTCCGACCTCTACGGGATGATCCATCCCAATGCCAACGACACCCAAACGGTGCGCTCGGTCTTCGTCGTCGGCCCCGACAAGAAGGTCAAGCTGACCCTCACCTATCCGGCGTCCACCGGCCGGAATTTCGACGAGATCCTGCGGGTCATCGACTCGCTGCAGCTCACGGCCAAGTACTCGGTGGCCACGCCGGCCGACTGGAAAGACGGCGAGGACGTCATCATCGCCGCCTCCGTCTCCGACGAGGACGCCAAGGCCAAGTTCCCCAACGGCTGGGAAGCCAAGAAGCCCTACCTCCGGGTCGTCCCTCAACCCAACAAGTAAGCCCCTTCACAGAAGCGGTCTGGGAGTGACGCGGCGAATTTGGCCTTGCGCTCGAGGAGGCTGTGGGTGGAACCTCCTCTCTTTTATCCAGGCGGCGCCGATTCCTCCCGGTGCAAAAGGAACGTGCCGGTGGCTCGGCTCACCAGCTGTCCGTCGGCATCCGTGCACGTTGCTGCGGCGAACGCGATCTGCTTGGTGATGCGGGTCACCTCGCCCCGAACGACGAACGACGCGCCGAGATTGGCGGTGCGGAGGTACGACGCCGAGAGGTCGAGGGTGGATCGGGTTCGATCCCGGCCGGACAGCGACGCGTTGATGGCGAAGTTCATGGCGGCGTCGAGGAGGATGTCGTGCACCCCCGCTTGGACGTAGCCGTGGGGGTTGCAGGCGAGTTGGGTCGGAGTCCAGGTCGCCGTCGCCCAGCCCTCGGCGTAGGCATCGAACGACGCGCCGATGGCGCCGATGATGGCCATCCCGCCGTCGCCAAGCCACCGATCCATGTTCTTCATCAGGACTGTTCGAAGCACACGGTGAAGCGGGCGCCGCCGTCGGGGGCGTCATCGAGGACGACCGATGCGTCGAGCGCCGCCGCCAGTTGACGTACCACCGGGAGCCCGAGGCCCATGCCGGCGCCGGTGTGGTTGCCCCGGTAGAAGCGCTGGAACACCCGGTGGCGGTCGGCCTCAGCGATTCCCGGTCCGTGGTCGCGCACGACGATGAAGGTGCGGGCCGACTCGTCGGAGCTGCACGTGACCACGGCGTCTCCTCCGTACTTGAGGGCATTGTCGACGAGTTGGTTCACGAGGTGGCGCAGTATGACGGGGTCGGTCACGAGCTGACGGTCTTCCTCGCAGGCGACCACGACGCGGGACGGGTCGATCGCCAGGCGGGCCACCTCCTGCAGCAGGGGAGCCATCTCCACTCGCGTCGGCTTCACCCTGCTCATGCCGGCGTCGAGGCTGGAGACATTCAGGATTTCCTCGATCAGGGCCGAGAGCCGGGAGACCGACGTCTTGATCCGGCCGAGCACCTCCCGTTGTTGCTCGGGGTCGATGCGGCTGCCGTGCAACAGCAGGGTGTCGGTGAAGCCGCCCATGACCGTGAGAGGCGTGCGGAGTTCGTGGGAGATCCGGGCGATGAAGTCGGCCTTCATGCGCTCGACCTCGAGCAGGTCCTCGCGGCGTCGGGCGCTCTCGATCGATCCCGCGACCTGCACGGCCAAACCTTCGAGCACGGATCGGTCGTCCTCGTCGAACGCATCGACGTCGTCGGAGTCGACCTGCAGGACGCCGATGGCCGACCCGAGCACGATGAGGGGCACGGCCAGGTAGCTGCGGATGCGGGAGTTGCTGTCGGCGGTCCGCAACTGGGGGTCGACCCGGTCGTCGACCGTGATGTCGGGCGAGAAGATCGACTCGCCCGTCGAGATCACCCGTCCGCTCAGGCCGGTGCCGACGGGAACCCGGGCGTCGAGCAGGTCAGGACTGATGGGCGGGTCGGCGGCGGCGACGTAGACGCCACGATCGTCGACCAGTTGGACGGTGCCGCCACCGAAGTCGAGCATCGCCCGTACCGCGCTGAGCACGGTCGAGAGCACGCCCTGCAACTCGAGCGCCGGACCGATGTCGCGGGCCACCCGCGCCAGAAGGCCCTGCATGTCGAGCAGGCGGTCAAGGCGCTCTTCCGGGGTGCGGGCCCGCTGGCCGATCGCCATAGGGGCATCGTGGCACGCCACTGTGTCCGGACACGATCGCGGCGGTAAGGTCGATGGGCACTGTCGCCTCCGAGGAGCTCATTCCATGATCAATGCTGTGATCGTCGACGCCGTCCGCACCGGCGGTGGCCGTGGCAAGAAGGACAGCGGGAAGCTGAGCAATTGGCATCCCGCCGACTTGGCCGCGGAGGTGCTCAAGGCCCTTGTCGAGCGCAACAGCCTCGATCCCGCACTCGTTGACGACGTGATCATGGGCTGTGTCATGCAGGTCGGGGAGCAGGCGCTCAACATCGGTCGCAACGCCGTTCTCGCCGCCGGCTTCCCCGAGTCGGTGCCGGCCACCTCCGTCGACCGCCAGTGCGGTTCTTCGCAGCAGTCGGCCCACTTCGCCGCTCAGGGCGTCATGGCCGGCGCCTACGACATCGTCATCGCCGCCGGTGTCGAGGTCATGAGCCGGGTGCCGATGGGCGCCTCCCTCGGTGTCGCTGGCATGCCCTTCGGCCCCGCCGTCGGTGCCCGCTACGCCGGCGTCGGCGGCCTCGTGCCCCAGGGCATCTCCGCCGAGCTGATTGCCGACAAGTGGGGCATCAGCCGCGACGATCTCGATGCATTCGCCGCACAGTCTCATCAGCGTGCCGCCCGAGCCCGCGAAGAGGGCCGCTTCGCCAACGAGATCATTCCCGTGAAGGTGAAGGATGCCGCCGGCAACCTCACCGACGAGGTCTTCGACTACGACGAGGGCATCCGTCCCGACTCGACCAGCGAGACCCTGGCCAAGTTGAAGCCCGCCTTCAAGCCCGACGGCAAGGTCACCGCCGGCAACTCGAGCCAGATCACCGACGGGGCCTCGGCCGTACTCATCATGAGCGAAGAAAAGGCTGCGTCTTTGGGTTTGGTTGCACGTGCCCGCTTCCACACCTTCGCCCTCGCCGGCGTCGACCCGGTCACCATGCTCACCGGGCCCATCCCTTCGACCACCAAGGTGCTCGAGCGCTCGGGCCTGTCGATCGGTGACATCGACGTCTTCGAGGTCAACGAGGCCTTCGCCTCCGTCGTACTCGCCTGGGAGAAGGAGCACAACCCCGACATGTCCAAGGTCAACGTCAACGGCGGCGCCATCGCCCTCGGCCACCCCTTGGGTGGATCTGGCACCAAGCTCATGGGCACCCTGCTCAACGAGCTCGAGCGCACCGGCGGTCGCTACGGCCTCCAGACGATGTGTGAGGGCGGCGGCCTCGCCAACGCCACCATCATCGAGCGCCTCGGCTGATCCTCTCCTCGGTGGTGGCCTGCCTCTGATGCCCGTTCCCCTGAAGCTCGTCATCGGCTTGGCGTTTGCCTACGTCGTCTTGCGCATCGGGTTCTGGGTGTTGCGGGGCATGGCCAATCCCCTGCCCCCTCCGCCGCCGTCGGGGGAGATGCGCAAGGTCAACCTGCGCTACCGCTGCGGCGTCTGCGGCGTCGAACTGCGACTCACCGCCGCCCCCGACGAAGACCCGCCGCCGCCGCGCCATTGCCTCGAGGACATGGATCTCGTGGCGCCCGTTCTGGAGTGACCCCTTGTTGTCCACAGTCTGTGGACAACTTGGGGAGAATTACATTGGTGTGACTAACACCACGGAAGAAACGAGCCCTAACGCCACCTGGTGGCGACGATGAATCCGAGGGTGATGAGGCCGAGGCCACCGAGCAGATAGAGGTTGCTCGGATCGGGCCCTGGCAGCAGGTTCAGGTAGTTGCAGACGATCGTCAACATGCCGCCGATGAGCAGGATCCCCATGAAAATCGGCACCCACCGGCTGCTCACCTTGTACTCCTGAGGTATCGGCGGCGTGTAACGACCGCTCGACGGCATGGCGCCGGTCTTGGCGACGGTGCCCTTGGGCGTGACCCGTCCGCCCTTCCCCGTGACCGGGCGCGTCTGGATGCTGGCGCCCGGCCGGCGTTCCTTCTTCTTCTCCGGCACGGTCGGTCAGCGTACCCCCGGGGAGCGGCCACAATGGCCACGTGCGGCGCTCGCCCGCGGTGATGATCGCCGCCATGCTCATGGCCTTCCTGGCCGTCCTCGCCTTTCGGGCCCGCCCGGCTGACCCCGAGACGCGGCTGCCCCAGCGCTACAAGTTGGCCGATCTGATCGAGCAGCAGCAGGCGTCGGCGACCAAGTTGCGCGGCGACGTCGCTCGCCTGCGGTCCGAGGTCGACGCCGAACGGGCCGCCAGTGCGGAGCGATCGGGCGGGAGCGAGCAACAGGCAGAGGTGTTGGCCGACACCAGCGACGTCGCCGGATTGAGCGCGATGCAGGGGCCGGGTCTGAAGGTCTCGCTCAGCGACTCCAACATCCGCGAGGCGCCGGCCGGTGGCTCCGTGAACGATCTCGTCATCCACTCCCAGGACGTCCAGGCCGTGGTCAACGCGGTGTGGCGGGCCGGTGCCGAGGCCGTTTCGATCAACGGTCAGCGCCTCGTCGGCACCAGTGCCGTGCTCTGTGTCGGCAACACGTTGTTGTTGAACGGCACGGTCCACTCGCCGCCCTATGTCGTTTCGGCCATCGGCGCCTCCCGTGACCGTTTCGAGGCCGACCGTCTCGTGCGCCGGCTCAAGAGCGACGCCGGCGCCTTCGGCCTGACCTTCTCGATCGAGCGCCAGAATCGCCTCGAGCTCCCGGCCTACCGAGGCTCCACCATGCTCGCTTACGCCCGCCCCGTAACGTAGGGACGTGGCCGCCTCGCGCGTCGTCGTCGTCGACAACTACGACTCGTTCACCTACAACCTCGTGCAGTACCTCGGGGAACTGGGGGCCGAGCCGATCGTGTACCGCCACGACGCCATCTCCGTCGAGGAGATCGAAGCCCTCGAACCCGACGCCATCCTCATCTCACCAGGACCTGGTCGCCCGGAGAACGCCGGCATCAGTAACGCCGTCATCGAGCGACTCGGTCCGCGCATCCCTGTCTTCGGGGTGTGCCTCGGCCACCAGTGCATCGGCGAGGTCTTCGGCGGACGGATCGAGCGGGCGCCTTCGGTCATGCACGGGAAAACGTCGCTCGTGCACCACAACGACGTCGGGGTGATGGCCGGACTGGCGAACCCGTTCGAGGCCACCCGCTATCACTCGCTCATCGTCGATCGGGCCTCGCTGCCCGACGTCCTCGAGGTGACCGCCGAAACCGCCGACGGGATCATCATGGGCCTGCGCCATCGCGAGTTCCCCATCGAGGGCGTGCAGTTCCACCCAGAATCGATCCTCACGTCGGTCGGCAAGGAACTCCTCGCCAACTTCCTCGGACACGTGGCCGCCGTCGGTTAGTCAGTTAGGCGGTAGTGCTGGTGGTGCTCGCTCCGCCGGAACCCGTGGTGGTCGTGCTGCCCGTGGTGGGTACCGGCACGGCGCTGGCCTTGCCGAGGCGGACGGTGACGGCGCTGCCCTTCTCCACCTTGGCCCCGCCCGACGGGTTTTGGGAGACCACCTTGCCGTCGTCGGTGTTGTTCGACGCCATGGTCGGACCCTCCTTGTAGATCAGTCCGGCCGCTTCGATGTCGGCCTTGGCCTCCGAGGCCGTCTTGCCGAGGACGTTGGGGACGGTGATCTGCTCGGCGCCCGACGAGACGAAGATCGTCACGGTCGAGCCTTCGTCGATGCGCGTGCCGCTGGCAGGATCGGTGCGCACGACTCTGCCTTCGTCGACTGAAGACGAGGGTTCGCGGACCGTTCTCGTCCTGAATCCGGCCTGGCCGAGTTCGTTGGCGGCGTCTGCAGCCTCCTTGCCTCCGACGTCGGGAACCGGCTTCTGGTTCTTGCCCGCGCTGACGACCAACTCGATGCTCGACCCCTTGGGCACTTCGGTGCCGGCTGGTTGGGGCTGGGAAATGACCTGGTCGGCCGGAACCTTGGCGTCGGGCTGTTCCTTGACGGTGATGTTGATGCCGGCGTTCTCGGCATCGTCGCGAGCGACATCGATGTTCTTGCCGACGAAGTTCGGGAGCCTCACCTTCACTGCCTCGGCCACCACCTTCAGGGTGACCTCGGCGCCCACGTCGACCTGGTTCCCTCCGGGCGGATCCTGGCCGAAGACCTTGCCCGGCTCCTGCTGGTCGCTCTCCTCGTTCACGATGATCGGCTCGAGTCCAAGGGCAGTGAGCTCGGCCGCAGCTTCTTCGCCGGTCTTGCCGATGACGAGTGGCATCTCCACGCGGTCGGCGGCCTGATCGCCGATGAGGCCGGTCTCCTTGGCCACGAACCACAGCAGGCCCCCGAGGATGACCAGCAAGACGAGCAGCAGCACCACGAAGGCACCGGTGCCGCGCTTTTGAGGCGGCGGGGGACCGCCGGCACGATCGGTGACCTGGGTGCGGTTGACGACCTGGGTCGCCTCGTAGGCCGGGGCGGCGACGGTGGCGTCGACGACGGGTACGGCCACCGTGGGGTTGGCCAGCACCTCGCGTCCCTGACGGAAACGCATCAGGTCCTGGCGCAGCTCGTCGGCGCTCGAGTAGCGGTCGTTCGGATTCTTCGCCATCGCCTGCAAGACGATGGCCTCGTAGGCCTCGGGGACGTCGGCGTTGATGGTCCGCGGGCTGACCGGCTCTTCCCGCACATGCTTGTAGGCGATGGCCATGGGGTTGTCGCCGGAGAACGGTGGGCGCCCGACCCCCATCTCGTAGAGCACGACGCCGAGGCTGTAGACGTCGCTGCGTCCGTCGACCCGGTTGCCCTGGGCCTGCTCGGGCGAGAAGTACGTGGCGGTACCCATGACGGCCCCGGTCTGGGTGAGGTCTTGGTCGCTGTTGGCGGCGCGGGCGATGCCGAAGTCGGTGACCTTGACCTGTCCGGTGGGGGAGATGAGGACGTTGCCCGGCTTGACGTCTCGGTGGACGACGCCGCTGCGGTGGGCGAAGGCCAAGGCGTTGGCGACATCGGCGCCGATCTCGGCGGCCCGGTCGGCCAGCAAGGGACCTTCGCCGCGAATGATGCGCCCGAGGGTGCGACCCTCGATGTACTCCATGACGATGAAGTAGGTGCCTTCCTCCTCGCCCCAGTCGTAGATCGAGACGATGTTGGGATGGCTGAGGTTGGCGGCGGCCTGGGCCTCGCGGCGGAACCGCTCGACGAAGTTGCGGTCGGTCGACAGTTCCGGGAACAGAACCTTCAACGCCACCTGACGGTCGAGCATCAGGTCGCGCGCGAGGTAGACCTCGGCCATGCCGCCTCGGGCGATGTGCCGGACGATCTCGTACCGACCGCTGAAGACCTGCTGCGACTGTTGCGACATGGCTCTCCCAGCCTAGGCGTCGGTTGTGTTACGACCCGCCTACTTGGGAGAAGGTTCCCTACAGTCCGAGGGCGGCTTTGAGGATGGCCTGGGCGATGGGCGCGGCCACCCGTCCACCGGTGGCTTCGCTCACTTCGGGCTGACTCTCGACGATCACCGACACTGCGATCTTGCGGTTGTTGGCTTCGCCGAATCCGATGAACCACGCATGGGCGTTGTCGCCGGTGGTCTGGGCCGTGCCCGTCTTGCCCCCGACGACGGCGCCCGGGACCTGGGCGCGGGTGGCCGTCCCGGCGGTGGCGACGTTGATCATCAAGTCGCGCAACTGGGCTGCGCTCTCGGGCGACGTGGCTCGCTTCCACTCACCGGGCTCGTACGTGCGCACGGTGGCGCCGTCGGAATCCTTCACCTCGTTCATGACGTGGGGCTTCATGATCGAACCGCCGTTCACGATGCCGGCGGCGATGAGGGCCATCTGAAGGGGCGTCGCCCGCACGCTCTCCTGGCCGATGGCCGACTTGGCCAGGCCCGGCTGGTCGCGCTTGAACTCGCCGGGCTCGGGGAAGACCGACGTGGCCGCCGCCGACAGGTCGATGGGCGGCCGGTCGTTGAAGCCGAAGTCCGACGCTTCGCCGTGCATGGCCTCGGCGCCCAGGTCGAGGCCCATCTGCGCGAACCCGGTGTTGCACGAGACCCGCAGCAGGTCGACGAGCTTTCCGCCGCAGGTGCTCCCGCCGAAGTTGGGAAGGGTGGCGTTGGTCTGGGGAAGATCGAGCACCTTGAGGGGCGGGTAGTCGCGAGCGGCGACCTCGGGATTGCGCTCGATGGCGGCGGCCGAGGTCACGACCTTGAAGGTCGAGCCGGGAGGAAACGTCTCTTGGTAGGCCTTGGCCTGCATCGGCTTCGTCTTGGCCGCGTTGAGCAGTCCGAAGGTTCCCTGCACCGCTTTTTGATCGTGGCCGGCCAGGGGGTTCGGGTCGAACGAGGGGAACGTCCATGACGCCAGCACGGCGCCGGTCGTGGCGTCGAGGGCGACGACCGAACCCCGCTTGTTCCCCAGCGTGTCCTTGGCCAGTTGCTGCAGGTTCTTGTCCATGGTGAGGAACACGTCGCCGGTCACGCTGCGCTCGACGAGCACGTCCTTGATGTTGCGGAACCCGAGGTCGCGGCCGGCCAACTCGTCGCCGTAGGTGCGCTCGACCCCGGTCCGTCCGTAGCTGAACGAGAAGAACCCGGTGATGTGGGCGAAGAGGTCGCCCGTCGGGTATTCGCGCTGGCGCTCGAAGGCGTCGTTCGACGGTACCGACTTGGCCAGCACCGTGCCGTCGGCGGCGACGATCTGGCCGCGAGCCTGGCTGAAGTCCTTCACGGCGATGCGGGTGTTGCGGGGATCGTTGGCCAGAGCGTCACGACGCACCACCTGCAGGTAGTTGAGCTGCAGGAAGAGCAGCACGAACAACCCGATGAGCACCACGCCGACGCGCCGGATCTGCCTATTCACCCGTCGTCCTCATCCGAACACGGTCTCGTCGACGTTGCCGCTGGGCGGGTTGGGACGAGCGCCGGCGGCGGGTCGGCGCTCGACCGAGTCGCTCGAGATGCGCAGCAACAGCGCGAGGAGGATGTAGTTGGCCAACAACGACGACCCTCCGTAGGAGACGAAGGGAAGGGTGATGCCGGTGAGCGGGACGAGGCGGGTGACGCCCCCGAGGATGATGAAGGTCTGCACGCCGAGGGTCACGGTGAGCCCGGTGGCCAACAACTTCTCGAAGTCGCTGCGGGCCTGGATGGCGATGCGCAGTCCGACGCCGACCATCAACAGGAAAGCGGTCACGATGGCGACGGTGCCGAGCAGCCCCAGTTCTTCACCGATGGCGGCGAAGATGAAATCGGTCTCGACTTCGGGGATCTTCGTCGGGCTCCCGAGCGAGAGACCGGTGCCGGTCACGCCGCCCGATCCGAAGGCGAACAGGCTCTGCACGAGTTGGAAGCCTTTGCCGCCCGCATCCTCGAAGGGATCGAGCCAGATCTCGACGCGGCTCTGCACGTGGCCGAAGGCCCGGAAGGCGATGAACGCACCAACGGAGAAGAGGATGCCGCCGAGGGCGAGGTAGATGCCGCGAGCGGTTGCCACCCAGAGCATGGCGACGAAGAGGGCGAAGAACAGCAGCGACGAACCGAGGTCCTTCTCGAAGATCATCACCACGAGGGAGAAGCCCCACGCCATGAGCATGGGAGCGAGCACGCCGATCGACCGGAAGTCCGGCATGTTGATCGGCCCGAGCTTGCGGGTGAACGTCTGCAGCAGTTCGCGCTTCTCCACGAGATAGCCGGCGAAGAAGATGGCCAGCAGCAGCTTTGCCAACTCACCGGGTTGGAAGGTCGCAGGTCCGAGCCGGATCCAGATGCGGGCGCCGTTGACGTTGCGCCCGACGACCGGGAGAAGCGGCATGAGGAGGAGGCCGACGCCGAGGAGGGCGAAGGTGTAGCGGTACCGCTCGAGGTCGCGGGCGCGGCGCACGATCACGAGGGTGGCGATGAAAGCGGTGACGCCGACGGCCGTCCAGAGCGCCTGCAGGCCGGCCAGGTCACGATCGAGCCGGGCGATCATCACGTAGCCGATGCCGTTGAGCAGACCCGCCATCGGGAGCAGCACTCCATCGGCGTTGGGGGCGAGGCGGCGGGTGGCCACGTGGGCGACTCCGAGCAGGCCGAGGATCATGCCGAGGAACGGCACGATGTTGGCCGGCAACGAGGCCGTGCGCCCGAGGCTGGCCAGGGTGTAGGCGCCGACGGTCACCAGCGCGGCCAGCACGATGAGGCCCAACTCGGTGGTGCGTCGCGACGCCCGGACGGCGGTCAAGGCGCAGACGGAGGGGCCGTCGTCGCCGGATCGGCCGCCGGCGGCGCCGTCTCGGGCGTGGCGATGGGCCCGGCGCCGGGTGTTGCCTGCAGGCTCCGCACGTAGGTCCTGGCTTCTTCGAGTGTCGCGACCGGGTGTCCTTCGGCGACGGCGTCGGCTCGCGCCGGCGGGACGGAGGCTTCGGTCAGGACGGTGACCTCTTCGACGGTCGGGGAGAACCACAACAGTCCGCCGGGTCGGCCCTTGAAGATGGCCACCCGACCCTCGTCGAGCCCCACGAAGTACGAGCCCCGCGCGTAGACCCCGATCGCTGCGCCCGCTCCACCCACCATGAGGAGCAACACGAGCAGAAAGGCGACGACGCGCACGGTCACCCTGCGGGTGGGCTCGGCCAGCTCGGACGGGGCCGAGTTCGACTCCCAGTCGTCCGTTCTCGGTGTTGGTCTTGGGCCGGCGTCGTCGCGGCTGAGTTGGCGCAGTTCGGCGTTGCGCTGATCGGCCGTCATCAAGCGACTTCCGCTCGATCGGTTGCGGTCTCGATCTGACGTCGATGGCGGGCCCGGGTCGTCGGCCAGTACCGCGGAGGCCGTGATCGCCCGTCCCTCGTCGTCGACGACGTCGACGATGACCACGCTGATGTTGTCGGCACCGCCATTGGTGTTGGCTTGGTCGACCAACATCCGAGCGGCCTCGGTGGGGTCGCCCACCGTCCGCAACACCCGCGCGACTTCGGCGTCGTCGACCTCGTTGTACAGGCCGTCGCTGCACAGGAGGAGCCGGTCGCCCGTGTACGGGATGAGGTTCTGGATGTCGGGTCCGTCGCCGAACGAGGCGCCAAGCACGCGGGTGAGGATGTTGCGGCGAGGGTCGACGGCCGCCTCGGCCTCGCTCAACTGGCCCTGGCGCATGAGTTCTTGGGGGACGCTGTGATCCTCGGTGAGTTGGCTCAGCTCGCCGTTGCGCATGAGGTAGGCGCGCGAGTCGCCGATGTTGGCCACCACCAACAGGTCGTCGTCGTCGTCGACCAGGGCGACGACGGTGAGCGTCGTTCCCATGTTGCGGAGCTCGGTGGACGCCCGCGCCTTGACCTCGACCGCTTCGTTGGCCGCACGAATCGCTTCGACGAGACCCTCCATCGTCGGACGTTGCCGGAAGGCCTTCTTGAGGGCTTCGACGGCGGCGAGCGAAGCGACCTCGCCGCCCTGATGGCCGCCCATACCGTCGGCGATGGCGAAGATGGAATCGGAGACCAACACCATGTCCTGGTTGATCGTTCGCCGGCGACCGACGTCGGTCGCCGATCCGGCGCGCAGTCCGGTCACTTCGAGACCTCGAGGACGGTCTTGCCGATCATGAGCCGGTCGCCCAGCTTGAGCGACAAGGGCCCGGCCACCTTTTCCTTGTTCTTGGTGCCGCGCCGATTGAGATAGGTGCCATTCGTCGAACCCAGGTCTTCGACGAACAACTCACCCTCCTTGGTGAAGATGCGGGCGTGGAGCTGCGACGCATAGGTGTCGTCGACCTTCACTTGGCAACCGGCCGCTCTCCCCACGGTCAGCTCCTCACCGAGGTCGAAGGCCTGGCCCTTCCGGTCGGCCGGCTCGACCACTCGGAGACGGCCAGGGGCGCCCTTCCCCACAGACGGACCCCGTTCGCGAGGCGAGGTGCTGCGGCCTCGGGATGGAGCGGCCCCGCCGCTGACGTCACGGGGCGAGGCCACCTCAGCCCACACGGCCCGCAGGACCCGGAGGAAGAACAGGTACAACAGCGCCAGCAACAGGAATTGGAGGATGCGCAGGAGCGATTCGGGCACCGAATCAGCTCGTTTCGAAGCGGATCGTGTGGGCACCGATCACAATGGTGTCCCCGTCGTGCAAGGTGCGAGCGCCCTTGACGCCGGCGCCGTTGACCTTGGTGCCGTTCAACGAGCCGAGATCGACGAGCACGAAGGCGTCGTCCTCGAGCCGCACCTCGACGTGCTGGCGACTGACCTCCTGGTCGTTGAGGACGACGTCGCATTCCGGGTGGCGCCCGATGGTCACCGGTTGGGCCGTGAGCTGCACCCGGTTGCCATCGCTGGTGACGAGCGCCCCAATCGGACCGCCACCCTCACTCTCAGCCATGTCGGAGGCAACGAGGAATTCGCCCGCCCCCATGGACGAGTCGACCTCGAAGCGCACGTCGACCGGGCCCACCAGGAGGTATCCCTCCTCTTTGGCGTGGGCACGGACGTAGGCGCTGAGGTCGCGCCGTAGGTCGTTCTCCATCTTCTGGATGACGCCCGTGTAGTCCTCATCGGAGACGGCGATGCGGAAGTCGTTGGGAGCGATGATGCCCCGCACCCCGACGGTCCGGCGGACGTCCATCTCCCGCGTCAGGCGGCGGCCGACCTCGATGGGGGCGAGTCCCCGTCGGAACGCCTTGGCGAAGACGCCTTCGACGAGACGCTCGAGACGACGCTCGAATTCCTGCAGGGCCATGGCGATCGGAGCCTACCCACGAGGCACCGAACCGAACGTCCCGCTTCGACCATCGGGTAGATTGACCGCTCCACTCGGGCGAGTGGCGGAATTGGCAGACGCGCAGGATTCAGGTTCCTGTGTCCGAAAGGATGTGGGGGTTCAAGTCCCCCCTCGCCCACGCTAAGGAGCCGCGCGGATGGGTGACCATCCATCGGCTTCAGACCCTGGTCGACCTGGCCCATCGGGTCATCTGGACGGAGTGCGCTCTCGCTCTACGAGTTCACCGCTGGCGGCGCGCCCGTGTTCAACTACTGAGCCTGGGCGGTGACGGCGACAAAGCCTTCGTCGCTCCCAAGTCCCTGACCGAAGGAGAGGCGCGCTGATGACGGCCAAGCTGGGTCTCGTTCCCGATCGCGCGGACCCGGAGCGGGGCGGCCAGTCCTCATGACCTCACGGGACGAGCGCAACGCACTCGAACAGTTCCGAGAGCGGTACGCGAGGCCGCCCGCAGGCGTGATCGACCGCATCGAGGAGCGAGTAATCGGCGCGGTTTGGGGAGCGAGCGGGTACACGACACTCGACCAGGCCAACTCTCTGGCGACTCGCCTTGGGCTCGGGCCGGGTCGGCGAGTGCTCGACGTCGGAACGGGGCGCGGCTGGCCCGGGGTGTACTTCGCGCTCGAGTACGGCTGTGAGGTCGTCGGAAGTGACATGCCGCTCGACGCGCTGGCTACGGCTGCATCGCGAGCTCGGACCGAGAAGGTCGGGAAACGATTTGTGGCCGTAGCTGCGGCAGGAGCGGATCAGCCCTTCCGCGCCGAGTCGTTCGACGCGATCGTGCTCACCGATGTCTTGTGTTGACTGACCGCCAAGCTCGCCGTGTTGCGAGCTCTCAAACGGTTGCTGCGGCGACCTGGACAAATCGCGTTCACCACCATCTACGTCCCTCCCGGTCTCGAGCGAGCGGCACGACGTCGTGCCTATCGCGTCGGTCCTCGTGCCGTCGCGTCACGCGCTGACCAACGTCGACTGCTCGAGGCGGCTGGGTTCGTCGACATAGACGAACTCGACGTGACCGAGGACTTCATCGAGACGACGCGAGCGTGGATCGACGAATGCTCTCACCACGCAGACGAACTCGCTGCGCTGGACGCGCCCGGCACGTTCGCCCAGCGCCAGCGTGACCTTCTCGCGCAGCTCTCGGCGACCGAAGACGGGCTTCTGCGCCGTGGGCTGTTTGTGGCTTCGCGTCCCTGAGCGCCACGGGCATGGCTCAGAGGCGGGCGTAGTCGGCGATGTCCTGTTCGAACTCGGCCACGATCTGGGCCGTGAGTGTCGGTCGAGTTTCGGCCACGGCGTCGAGGAGGTCTGCAGTGGTCGCACGCTCGCCGCCCGCGGTCAACGAGACGCGTTCGAACAGCAGCTGTGCGGTCCTCCTTGCCGCGAACTCGATGTCGGCTGGCGTGAACAGCGTCGACGCCTTCACCACCTCGTCAAGGTCAAGGTCCTCATGGGGGATCGTCGTCAGGTAACGCTCCCAGATCGCCCGCCTGGCGTCGGCATCGGGAGGCCCGACCGGGATCAGGTAGTCGAAGCGGCCGTGGCGCACGAAGGCCTTGTCGAGGGCCCGCACCGAGTTGGTGGCACAGACGAGCAAACGCCGGTCCTGCTCCCGGAACCGAGGGATCAGCTTCAACATCTCGTTCGTCACGCCTTGGGCCGCCGATGCCGAGCGGTGCTCGCGCAGTCCGGCGATCTCCTCGACCTCGTCGATGAACACCACGACCCTGTCGAGTTCGGCGATCGAGGCGAACGCCTCCCGGAGCGCGGCCGCCAGGCCGGACGGCGACTCCCCGGCAAGGCGGGACGGAAACAGCTCGACGAACGGCCAGCCGAGCCGGGCCGCGATGCCCTTCGCAAACGACGTCTTGCCGGTACCCGGCGGTCCGAACAGCACCACAGCTCTGGGCGGAATCAGACCCACCCGATCGGCCAAGGCCTGTTGGGCCAAGGGGAGGACGACCCTGCGTTCGATCACCTCCTTCTCCCGGCCCATGCCGCCGAGCTGGTCCCACAGGCCTGGACGGAGAAAGCGACCGCCGAGCTGTTCCAGGATCCCGACATCGCCCGGGCCGACAGGCTCGAGCTTCTCGAACAGCAGCGCGCCCCGCCGCACGGAGTAACCCGAGTGTTCCAGGGCGGCCAGGCCGATGTCGTCCTCGCTCGTCAGCAGGCAGCTGATGCGCTGCACGCCGCGATCCACGAGCCGCCGCTCGAGCTCGGTCAGCATCGCACTTCCGATCCCCCGCTGCCGCCATGCGGCAGCCAGGCTGATCCGGATCACCCATGCTCGATCCCGACCCACGACGGCGGCCGCGCTCCCGACGATGGCGTCGCCCACCGTGGCCACCACCGCCGGCTCGTGGGCGCGCACCGCGGCGATCACCTCACTGAGCCTGAACACCGACGCCGCCGCGGTGGTGGTGGGATCGTCCCACAGGCGAAGGGCGGCCTCGAGGTCGCCGTCATGGAAGTCGCGCACGTGCCACATCGCCATCCGTTCAGTGTGACCGCGCCCGAGCGATTTGTCGCCGGGTGCCGGTGATCCAGTCGGCGCGTCAGTTGGCGACGATCACATCTGGAGCGTGGTGACGTCCCCGGTCGCCTACGCGACCGCTCACGTGGAGCTCGGCTGGGCCGTCAGTGGACGACAAGGGCCCAACGCCGTGCTGAAGGGGCCTTTGGACCCTACCTCGCCGGGGCCTTGTCGACGGACCCTGTACACGCGCCTACCAGTGAGGACACGCCATGATGACGACATCCAGACGGACCCTGTTCGCGGTGATGAGCACGCTCGCCTTGTTGGCGGCCGCCTGCGGTGACGACGGGGGAGGGAAATCCCCCTCGGACACTGCGGCTCCCTCGTCGGTCCAACGGTACGTGGCCAACGCGGCCGAGTTCGTGAAGGCGGCCGACTGGGATACCGCCGAGGAACGGACGGTCGACCTCTCCGAGTTCGCCTTCGCACCGAAGGAGACCACCCTGGAGGCGGGAAAGCCGTACATCCTCAAGGTCGTCAACGTGGGCGATGTCAAACACGAGTTCACCGCCGGGGAGTTCTTCAAGTCGGTGGCGACGCGCAAGGCGGAGACGGCCCAGAGCGAAGTGAAGGTCCCCTTCTTCACCGAGATCGAGGTCTTCGCCGGCGAGACGGTCGAGATCTACCTGATCCCGCTCGTCGCGGGCACCTATGAGTTGGTGTGTGAGATCGAGGGTCATTTCGAGGCGGGAATGTTCGGCACGATCACCGTGACCGGCGAGACACCAACATCGCCTGCGCTCGAGCTGGCCGACGTCGCTTCGGGACCGTGGGTCCAGAACGGGCCGGCGCTGGTCGAGGCGGCCGACTGGGATGCCAGCGAGAAGCTGACGGTCGAACTCTCCGAGATGGCCTTTACGCCGAAGGCGATCACCCTCACGTCGGGGAAACCCTACGAGTTGAAGGTCCTCAACGTGGGCGCTGTCAAGCACGAGTTCACAGCGGAGAAGTTCTTCGGGTCGGTCGCGTTCCGGAAGGCTGAGGACGCGTCGGGCGAGTTCAAGGCCCCTGCCCCGCACGAGATCGAGGTCTTCTCCGGCAAGGAGATCGAGGTGTACCTGATCCCGACCGAGCCCGGGGTGTACGAGCTCGTGTGCGAGATCGAAGGTCACTTCGAGGCGGGGATGTTCGGCACGATCACCGTGTCGCCAGCGGCCTGAGCTCGCCGCCTGGACCGGATGGACCGCCTGGGCCGACAAGGTCATCACCTTCTGAACGGAGGCACGTCATGGCAGATCGCACCGTGGTGGTGCTCGGAGGCGGCACCGGAGGGCTGGTCGCCGCCCGCCGGCTGCGTCGCAAGTTGGATCCCGCCGACCGGGTCGTGCTCGTCGACCGGGACGCCACCTTCCGGTTCGCGCCGTCATTCCTCTGGGTCATGACCGGCGCCCGCCGGGAGGCCCAGGTCAGCAGCGACCGACGCCACCTGCG
>JBKJLU010000142.1:0-12780 GCA_046596815.1 Acidimicrobiales bacterium
CTCTCCTGAGAGAGGTACGCCACCGCCGACCAGGCCGGTGTTGCCGCCCTGGGGCACGACGGCGACACCGTTGGCTGCGCACCATGACACGACGTCCGCAACCTCGTCGGTGTTCCCGGGCCGGATGACTGCGGGCGTTGTCCCACGAAACCGGCCGGTCCAGTCGACCGTGTACCCGGCCACGGCATCGCCCTCGGTCAGGACGTGGCGTTCCCCCACGATGGCTGCGAGTTGGCCGAGCTGCGGGGGTGCGAGGTCGGCCATGCCGTCAGTCTCACCGGTCTGTCAGGAACAGCCGGACACCTCGGCGTCGGCGATCACGGTGTAGACCTCCCACGGCGCGCCGTCGGGATCGTTCACCCACACCTTCTCCTGCATGGCGTAGCAACAGGCGCCGGATTCCGTAGCCGTCTCGAGGCCGTCCTCCGAGAGGCGACGGGTCGCCGCTTCGACCTCGGCGGTCGACGAGACCTCGATGCCGAGGTGGTTCATCGTGCCGGCGTCCGCTGCGTTCTCGATGAGCACGAGCTTCAGCGCAGGCTCATCGATGGCGAAGTTTGCGTAGCCAGGTCGGCGCTTGGCTGGCGGGGTTCCGAACAGCTTCGTATAGAAGTCGACGGCCGTATCGATGTCGGTGACGTTGAGGGCGAGCTGGACTCTGGACATTGCACGTTCTCCTGTGTCGGGGAAACATATCGATCGATGTCGAAGTGACAGCCTGGCTTACATATCGAGAGAAGTCAATATGAGAGGCCCCTCCTAGAGTCCAGCCATGATGAAGCTTCGGCCCGCTCTTGTCGTGGCGATGGCGATGGTCCTGCTCGTGTCCACCTCCTGCAATCGGGATGACGACGGCGATGCCACTGCAGATCGGGGCACGACCACAACATCGGAACCGGACGGCACGACGGCGACGTCTGATCCCACGGACACTTCGGTGACGACGGGTGGCTCTCCCTCGACCACGGCGGCGTCGACGGCCACGACCCAGTCTGGGGCGGGGGCCGGTGCCACGAATGAAGACCCGGAGGCTGGCGGCGTCATCGAGGTCACCATCACCGGCGGCGCCGTCGAGGGAGGCGTGCAGCGTCGAAGCGTGAAACAGGGTTCGCCGGTGACGCTGCGGTTCACGAGCGACGCCGCCGACCAGATCCACGTGCACACTTACGACCTCCGCCAAGACCTGTCACCAGGTCAGTCGGCCGACATCACCTTCCTGGCCAAGATCCCCGGAGTGTTCGAGGTCGAACTCGAGAACCGCAAACGCAAGGTGCTCGAGCTCGAGGTCCGGCCTTGACCGACCGCGCCCCCGAGGGCATGCGCCGCTTCGTGATGCACCGCACCCACGACGAGTCCGGTGTTTCCGGAACCGGTTTGGTGCTCGAGGGCGTGCTGTTTTCCACCGGCGTCGTCGTCATCCATTGGCTGACCCCGCCACCGCGCGGGTCGATCAGCGTCTTCGACTCGATGGATCAGTTCCTGTCGATCCATGTTCGGCCGCACCCCGGCAATCAGACGTTCCTTGTCTTCGAGGACGGCGAGCAACTTCTGGGTGCGGGCCGGACCGTCGTCGAGGCTTGAGGGTCAGGCAGCGAAAGAGTCTGCGTCAGGGGCAGTCGTAGCGGCGTCTTCGTCGCTCAGCAGCGCGAGCACGGCCTGCTCGATGGCTCCGTGGGTGTGGAGTCCGCCCAGGCCCGTCCCTTCGTCGAGGGAGACGAGCGCATCGATGACGGTCGCGCCGCCGGTGTAATAGTCCACGACCCGAGGATCAACGTAACTCGAGCGACAGACGGCCGGCGTGTTGCCGAGGTACGTCGCAACCTCCTTCATGGCCCGAGCGATGGCCCGCTTTCGTCCGCTCTCCGAGCGTGCGACGCCGGACGAGACGGCCAGTGCGACGGCGGCCAGCACGGTCGCACTCCACGTGCGGAAGTCCTTGGCCGAGAAGTCGCCGCCCGTCGCTTCTTTGATGTAGGCGTTGACGTCGGCCGACTTCACGTCGACCCACGACGAACCGTTCCGCCAGGCCAACAGTTCGGGTCCTCCGCCTCGGCGGGCTTTCAACTCACGGACCACGTCGAGGACGTCGGGATCGGCGACCGACTGGATGCGGCGCTTCCCGCTCTTGGCGATGTAGTCGAAGGTGATGACGTCGCCGACGATCTTGACGTGCGACTTGCGGATCGTGGCCAAACCGTACGTCTGGTTCTCCTCGGCGTACCCCTCGGTGCCGATGCGGAAGAAGCCGAGATCGAGGAGCCGCACGGCGCAGGCGAGCACCCGTTCGCGATGCAGTCCGACCTGGGCCAAGTGAAGGCTGGACGTCTCTCGGATCTCGGGCAACGCCTTGGCGAAGTCGAGCATGTGGTCGAACTTCTCGACGTCGCGCTTGAGGCGCCAGACGTCGTGGTAGCGGTATTGCTTCCGCCCTCGGGCGTCGAGACCGACCGCCTGGATGTGTCCCATGGGATGCACGCAGATCCAGACGTCTGACCAGGCCGGCGGGATGGCAAGGGTACGGATGCGGGTGAGCACCGTCTCGTCGACGATCTTGTTGCCGTTCTGATCGAGGTAGGTAAAACCCTTGCCCGACTTCCGCCGATGGATGCCGGGTGACGAGCAATCGACCCGCTTCAGGCGGGCCACGAATGCATCCTCGTAGGGCAGAGCGACATAGTGCAGAGCGACTTACCCCTCGACCACCAGATCAACACCGACAACGGCCCGTTTGACGATACGGACGATGCTGCGGCCGTCCTCGATACGGCTGTTCACCTCATCCGCTAGTTCGCGCACCAAGAACAGTCCCCGGCCCTGTTCGGCCTCGGGGTCGGGGAGCTCGTCCCCGCGCTCGTCCGTCCAGGTGAGGGCCCCGCCGTCGTCGCTGACCTCGATGAACACGCTGTCCGACTCGGCCCACGCTTGCAGCTGGACGGAGCCGGGTGCTCCGGTGGCATGGCGGACGGCGTTGGAGCAGAGCTCGGACGTGGCGAGCAGCAACGCGTCGATGGCGTCTTCCTCGACGGGAATGAAGCGGAGCCAGTCGCGAAGCAGATGGCGAGCCAGCGGCACGGCCGCAGGCTGGGGGGAGAAGTGGTGGCGGAAGGGCGACAGCAGATGGGAGGGCTGTGCCACCGAGGGCGAGCGTCGCCGCAGCACGAGCGCGACCGAGTCGTCTTGGCGGGCCGCATCCGCAAGCTGGCGTTCGACGAGGGCACGAGCCAGCGACGTCGCCGGGTACGAGGCGGTGGCCGCAGCGGCTGATGCGAGGTCTTCGAGTCCCTTGACGATGTCCTTCGTCGCTTCGATGAGCCCGTCGGTATAGAGGATCAACGTGTCGGATCGCTCGAGGGTCACTTCGACGACCTCGTGGGAAGCTGCGCCGGGCCAACCGATCGGGATGCCGGGCGCAGGGACTTCGCGCACGGACGTGCCCCGCACGATGAGCGCAGGGGGGTGCCCGGCTCCTGCCAAGCGCAGCGCCCCGGTCGTGGGGGAGTAGTGGGCGATGATCAGCGTCGCCACGAGTTCGGGGTTCTGCGCGGTCACCAGCACGTCGGCACGCGCCACCAGCTCACCGAGCGGGCATCCCTCGAAAGCGAGGAGGCGGAGGGCGTGGGTCACCGAGAGCGCATGCTTCGTGGCCTCGACACCCTTGCCCATGACGTCGACCACGACGACGTGGAGGTCGCCGTTCGGGAGGGTGACCCAGTCGTAGAGGTCGCCACCCGTCGGCGCGCTCGGGTCGGCAGCCACATAGTGCACCCCGAGCTCGGTGAAGGGGACGACGGGGGCCGGGGGGCGCACCGCTTCCTGGAGCGCGTGGACGACCTCCTTGCCCCGCGCCTCGACCTCGGCCATCCGGGCGAGGGTCGCGGTGTTGTCGAGAGCGACGCCGAGATGGGCGCCGAGGGCCACCAGCGCCTCGATCATCCCTTGGTCGATGGGGGTCGGTTCGATGCTGGCGGCGAAGAGCGCCGCCTGCGCCAGACCGTCCTTTGCCATGACGGGCACCACGACGAGGCTCGCCACCGGAAGCAGGCGGCGGAGCCGGGCGTCGGGCGGGAGGGCCGTCTCGGCCGATCCGAGGTCGGCCTCGACCGTGGCCGATCCGTTGTCGAGGCCGTCCCGGAGAAGCGGCGACAGTCTGGGGTCGCCGATGCGACCGAAGTCGAGGCCGGATTCCGACGACGTCCACACGGGTGAGCCGTGGCGCGGCAACAGACACAGCGCGCTCTCGGAGAGCCCGGTCAGGGTGCGTGCGGCCTCCTTGGCCCAAAGCAGCGCCTGCTCGAGATCGCGCTCGCCATGGAGCGCCTGCGCCGCTCGAGCGAGGACGCCGAGGCGCAGAGCATCAAGGCGCGTGTCAGGGATCGAATCGGCCATCGTCGCCGCCGAGCCTACGACTCGGGTTCGTTGTGGTTGGACGACCAGGCGCGGCTCGACAGGTGGTCGGGCACCTCCACGAGGCGAGCGCCGGCTGACTCGACGACCCGGAGTACTCGTCGCTCGCCGGCGACGAGGGCGTCGGCGATCGGATGGTGCATCGACTTCGCGTAGATGGCGTGCAACGGCTGGGCCCGCCCGGCGGCGTCGAGGGGAATGACCGCTCGATCCTCCGGGCTCATGATCGAAGCCAGCCATCGCAGAACATCGGGTTCGGCCTCCACGAGATCGACGGCCAGGACGGCCATCCGGTCGTGGGGCGAGGCCGCCAGGGCCGCGGCGATCCCGGCGAGGGGCCCACACCCTCGGAAGTCGCCGTCGTCGACCTCGTCCCACGGCAGCGGGCCGATGCGCCCGGCGGTGCCCGTGGCCACGAGCACCGGGCCAGCGCCCGCTTCGACGAGGCGGTCGGCGGCATGGTCGAGCCACGACCGGCCGTCGCGAAGCAACAACGTCTTGTCCGTCCCCATCCGCCGGCTGGCCCCACCGCACAGGACGACGCCTGCCATTGCCGCCTCCATGGACGCCATCGTGGCCGACCTCCGGCCAGGCCGGATAGTCTGAGCGCCCGCCAGGGCCGTTAGCTCAGTTGGCAGAGCACCTGCTCGACACGCAGGGGGTCAGAGGTTCAAGTCCTCTACGGCCCACTTACCCCCCTCTGACCAGGGAAGACGTACCGGTCAGAGGGGGACGACGCTCGACGACGGATCCTGAGGTTTTCGCAGAGGCCGTGTGCGAGCGAAGCGGCGCGGCTACCGTACTCATGGGCTTCGCATGTGGGCTCCGGAGTGAGAGCAAGCCGACTCGCCAAGGGCGGTCGGGGATGGAGGTTGACCATGGATCAGGATCTGTTGGTTGACGCCGAGGCGCTGCGCGAGCAGGTCCGCGACAAGTACCGAGAGGTAGCGGTCGATCCGCACCGTACGTTTCACTTCCACACGGGTCGGCCCCTTGCCGCTCGGCTCGGGTACGACGAGACCGCGGTCGACGCATTGCCTGACCGCGCCGTCGAGTCCTTCGCGGGTGTCGGCAACCCGTTCTCCTTACGGCGACTCGAAGCAGGAGAGCGAATCGTCGACGTCGGATCCGGCGCCGGATTCGACTCCTTCATCGCCGCCGGACAGGTTGGCGACGGCGGTCGCGTCGTCGGTGTCGACATGACGGCCGAGATGTTGGTCAAGTCACGCGACACCGCGACGGAGCTTCGTTTCGATCAGGTCGAATTCCGTGAAGGGCTGGCCGAAGCGTTGCCTGTCGAGGACGGTTGGGCCGACGCAGTGATCTCCAACGGTGTCATCAACCTGTGCGCGGACAAGCAGGCGGTCTTCACCGACATTCGTCGCGTCCTCAAGCCCGGCGGGTGGCTCCAGTTCGCCGACATCGCCAACGGCCGGCCGGTGCCACCGGAGGCGCTACGCGATATCGACTTGTGGACTGGCTGAATCGCGGGTGGGCTGCCCCGTGCGGGCTGGCAAAAGATGCTCGAGGACATCGGCTTCGTCGACGTCCAGATCGGACCGCCCACCGACACCTTCGGCGGCGCTACGGGCGAGGAGAAGGCGCGAGCCTTCGAGGTGTACGGCTATGCATTCCTGGCCCGGCGCAGCTGATGGTGGCCAAGATCGGTCTCGTCCTCGACTGCGCCGACCCCGAGAAGCTCGCGGAGTTCTGGTCCGCCGCCATCGGCTACACCACCCTCGGCGGAGCAGGGAGCTACGTGATGCTCGTCGACAAGGTCGGGAAGCAGCCGAAGCTGTTGCTGCAGCGCGTGAGCGAGCCGAAGCTCGGCAAGAACCGGATGCACTTCGACATCGAGACACCGGCCGTCGACGAAGAAGTCGCCCGGCTCGAGTCGCTCGGTGCCCAGCAGATCGAAGCCGGCGCCATCGAAGAGCACGGCAATCGCTGGGTCGTCATGGCCGACCCCGAGGGCAACGAGTTCTGCGTCTGTAACGCCGGCCAAACCGGCTGAGCCTTCCGTTTCAAGGAGAACGACCCGCTCAGCTGAGTTTGACCCCCGCCTTGCGCAAGAGGCCGAAGGCGTGATCCATGGCCCAATCGGCGCCAGGAATGGCTGCCGCGCGGCTGAGGCCGGCGATGCGGGGCACGGTGATCGTCCGGTTCGACGGCTTGGCATCGGTCTCGAGCGACCGGCGAACGGCCCTCGCCACGTCTTCGGGTTCTGCGCCGATGGCTTCGAAGGCCCGTTCGACGGTGGCGGTTACCCCCTCATCGCCCGCCTGGTCGAGGGCCGCCGTGCCCTTGACCGGCCCGGGGGCGATGAGTGTTACTCGGACGTTCGTCCCGACGACCTCGCGTCGGAGGCCGACGGTGAAGGCGTGCACGGCCGCCTTTGTGGCCGAGTACACCGTCAGGGGTGGGCCAGGGGCGAAGCCGAGGGTCGACCCGATGTTCACGATGTGTCCGGAGTTTCGCTCGAGCATCGCCGGCAGCGCCGCTGCGCACATGGCCGTCATCGACGTGAAGTTGAGGGCGATCTGATCGGCCACCTCCTCGCTCGACATGTCGAGGAACGCCCCGATCCAGGAGGATCCTGCGTTGTTGACGACGACATCGATGGCGCCGGCATCGGCGAACAAACGGTCGCGGTGAGCGGCCGAGGTCACATCGCACGGCATGGGCCGGATGCCGGCGACCTCGTCGGCCAGCTCCCGCAACTTGTCTTCCCCGCGAGCGACGGCGAGCACCTTTGCCCCTCGCTCGGCGAGATCGACGGCGATGGCTCGTCCGATCCCGCCCGATGCGCCAGTGACCAGGATGGTGCTGCCGTTGATGTCCACCAACGACCTCTACCCCGCGGGCGCACCTAATACGTCGAGCAACCGCCGCACCAACGCATCGGGCGCCAGGCCCTTCTCGAGGTAGGCGGCGGCGCCGCCGGCGGCCGCTTCGGCCCCCAACCGAAGTTCGGAGAATCCCGACAGCATCACGACAGTGGCATGAGGAGCAACGTCGCAGATCCGGGGGAGCGCCTCGAGTCCGTCCATCAGTGGCATCGACACGTCGAGCAGGACCATGTCGGGCTGCAGCGCCTCAGCGGCGGTGATGCCCTCTCGCCCGTTGCTGGCCTCGCCCACCACTTCGAAGCGGCCACTTCGCTCGAGCGTGAGGCGGATCAGTTGGCGCAGTTGATCCATGTCGTCGACGAGCAGGGCGCGATATCGACACATGTCCCCTTGTTCGGCTGAGGAACGGGACCGGTGAGGAAACCGTAGGAGAAATCACCCCCGTCCGCAGCCGCTACCTTCGTCAGATGCCGATCGGCGTCCGCCTCGATCCCGAGCACGTCGTCGCACCCGCGGGTGCCGACATCGACGGCGCCATCGTTCTGGCGAACAACGGGCGCAACCCGGTGCACGTTCGCCTCGTGCTGTCGGGTGAGGTCGCGGGATGGACGTCGATCGAACCCGCCGACCTCTGGCTGCAGCCCGACGAAGACGTCACGTGCGTGGTGCGCTTTCGGCTGCCCCGTGGAGCCCCGGGTGGCATCGGTGCCGTGCCGTTCGTGGTGCGGGTCCTCTCCGACCAGGAAGGTGAAGGCGGGGCCACCGCGACCGGTTCGCTCGACGTCACCGGCGAGGCCGAACTCGCGTTGCGATTCCTCCCCGGGACGTTCCGAGGAACACTGACCGGTTCGACGAGGGTGGCCGTCGACAACCTCGGATCGATACCGGCGCGCGCCCAATTGATGGTCGACGCCCCCGACACCGTCGTCGTCGAGGCCGATCCCGACAGTCTCATCATCGAACCGAACAGCACGGCCTTCGCCAAGATCCACGCCCGCCCCGTTCGCCGGCTCGTCGCCGGCGCCCCTCGGCGCCACGACTTCTGGTTGCGGGTCGAACCGTTGGGAGGCGCTCGCATCAGTGCAGAGGGCACCATGGTGCAGCGTTCGCTCGTCGCCGGGCTGCTCCCCAAGGCCCTCGCCGGGTTCACCGTCGCCGTCATCGTCGTCGCCGTCCTCCTCCGCAGTTTCGGCGGTGACGCCGATCAGGTGACCGCTTCGGCCCCCTTGACGACGCTGGCCCCGACCACATCGACGACGGAGGCGCCCACGACGACAGCTGCACCCGCCGCCGCCCTCCCGGGCGTGCCGACCACGACCATTCCGCTCAAGGACAGGCGGGTCGCCTTCCAGACGAAGCGGGACGGCAACTTCGAGATCTACTCGGCGAGGCCCGATGGCCGGGACGCCAAGAACCTGACCCTCAACCCGGGCCACGACGGCGAGCCCACCTGGTCACCTGACCACACCCGCATCGCCTTCGACAGCAACCGCACCGGAGGCTTCGACATCTATGTGATGCAAGCCGACGGATCGAACGTCGTGCAACTGACGACCGAGCCGGCCCCCGACGGCTATCCCACGTGGTCACCGGACGGCACCCGCATCGCGTTCACGAGCTTTCGGGACGGCAACAGCGAGATCTACGTCATGAACGCCGACGGCACCGCGGCCCAGCGGCTCACCAAGAACGTGGCCGACGACTCCAAGCCGGTCTGGTCGCCCGATGGCAGCCGCCTGGCCTTCCATTCGGATCGCGACGGCAACTACGAGATCTATGTGATGAACGTCGACGGCACCGACGCCCGCAACCTGTCGAACACTCCGTCCGCCGACAAGAACCCGGCGTGGTCACCGAACAGCGCCCGCCTTGCTTTCGACTCGACGCGTGACGGCAACAAGTCCGAGCTCTACGTGATGGGGGCGGACGGGAGCCTGCCGGTGCGCCTCACGACCAACGACGACACCGATTCGTGGCCCGTCTGGTCGCCCGACGGACGCCAACTCGTGTACCAGACCGATCAGGACTCCGACCTCGAGCTCTACGTCGTCGGCGCCGGAGGTGGCGCGCCCCGCCGACTCACCGAGAGTCCAGGCGACGACGCCGAGCCGAGCTGGCTCTAACCGCTCGGGGGGTGCAGGCCCGACTCCGGGTGAGCGCCGGCGGCAACGAGCTCGTGCAACACCTCGAGGAAGGCGCGGGCCGGCGCTCCGGGCAGTCCACGACGGCGGAGGGCCACGCCGACTTCTCGTCGAGGGAGACCCCGCACGGCCACAGCTCGGGTTTCGCCCTGCAGGTGGGAAGGGATGGCCGTCGCCGGGAGGATCGCCGCACCCTGACCGGCAATGGCGAGCGAGGCGATGAGTCGCAGCCCGTCGAGTTCGGCGCGGGGCTTGAGCTCGACCCCGGCAGCGGCCGCGCAATCGTCGAGGAGGTCGCGAAACGACGTCCCCCGGGGCGGGAGGAAGAGTTCGATCCCGGCGAGGTCGGTCACGTCGATCTCTCCGGCGTCGGCCAACGGGGAAGTGACGGGAACGAACAGCAGGAGGTCCTCGTCGAAGAGTCGGGTCGTCACCAGCTCGGGCGCGGGCAACGGAAGGTTGACGACCGCCAGGTCGAGGCGACCGTTCACGAGCTGGGGTTCGAGCGAGGTGGACGTGGCGTCGACGATCTCGAGGGCCACGTGGGGATGGGCCCGATGCATCTCGTCGAGCAGGCGGGGAACGAGCCAACGGGCGGTGGTGCCGATGATTCCGACCCGCACCCGCCCGGTCACGTCGTGGCGCATGGAGGCGACGTCGGCCTTGATCGCCTCGAGTTCGGCCTCGATCCGCCGGGCCCGGTTGACGACGGCCTCTCCCTCTTCGGTCAGGCGGCCGGCACTGCGATCCACGAGGGTGGCGCCCAGTTCCTTCTCCAAGCGAGCGATGTGCGCGCTGATGTTCGATTGCACCGTCGCCAGGGCGTCGGCGGCGGCCGAGAACGTGCCCTGTTCGGCGACGGCCACGAGGGCTTGTAGCTGTCGGAGATCCATCGCTGAGAATGATGGCACCTATCGCTACAAACTGTTGGACAGATGGAGCCGCAACCGGTTTACTGTGGTTCAGCATCAAACAACGAGCTCGCCGGTTCCCCCCACCGGCTGAGCTCGATCATCACAGCGAACGAAGGGCCTGGTTCCCCCCACCGGGCCCTTCGTCGCGTTTTTCATTGGCTTCGCTCTGCGTCGCTGGCGCTCCTCTCCGCTCCGCTGTGCCCTGCTCGCTGGCGCTCCCGACGGCCACCCGGGGTAGGTTCGAACCATGCCTGGCGCTGCTGCGTTCTTCGATCTCGACCGGACGATTCTCAAGGGGGCGAGCGGGCCGTTCATCACCGAGGCCCTCATGGATGCAGGCATCACGACCTCCCGGTCGATCCCGGGACAGAGCCTGATCTACAAGCTCTTCGATGTCGTCGGCGAGACCCTGCCGTCGATGGCGCTGGCCCGGGGTGCGGCCCTCATCGCCAAGGGCTGGTCGCGGGCCGAGGTGCAGGAGGCGGCCAAGAAGATCGCCGAGCGCCTCGACCGCGTGGTCGCCCCCTACGCCCACGCCCTCATCGAGGAGCACCGGGCGGCGGGTCGATCCGTCGTGCTGGCCACCACGACGCCGTACGACCTGGTCTCGGCCTTCGCCGAGCGCCTCGGGTTCGACGATGTCATCGCCACCCGGTACGCCGAGGATGCCAACGGGAAGTACACGGGTTCGCTCGACGGCGGGTTCGTCTGGGCCACCGGAAAGCTCGCCGCCGTCCGGCGCTGGGCCTCCGAACACGGCACCGACCTCGCCGCCAGCCACGCCTACTCCGACAGCATCTACGACGTCCCCTTGCTCTCCGCCGTCGGCCATCCCCACGCCGTGAACCCCGATCCTCGCCTGCTGGCCTACGCCACCATCCGCCGCTGGCCGACCCAATGGCTCGACGTGCCTCCCGGGGTGCCCAAGTTCGCCGGGCTCGAGCCCTTCGACCTCGTCCGCCTCGGCGCTCGCACCGAGCTCGTGCCCTACGCCAAGTTCGACATCGCTGGCGTCGGGGGTATCCCGGCCGAGGGACCGGCGATCATCGCCGCCAATCACCGCAGCTACTTCGACCCCGTCGCCGTCGGCCTCACCGTCCTGCAATCTGGTCGCCCCTTGCGCTTCCTCGGCAAGAAAGAGGTCTTCGATGCCCCCGTGATCGGACAACTGGCCAAGGCGATGGGCGGCATCCGGGTCGATCGCGGTTCGGAGAGCGCCGGCGATTCGTTGGCCGACGCCACCCGTGCTCTCAACGCCGGCGAGCTCGTGGCGATCATGCCCCAGGGCACGATCCCGCGGGGCCGGGAGTTCTTCGATCCGGTCCTCAAGGGCAAGACCGGCGCCGCCCGACTGGCCGAGGCCACCCGGGCTCCGGTCATTCCCATCGGCATGTGGGGCACCGAGCAGGTGTGGCCCCGCTCGGCCAAGGTTCCGAACGTTCTGAACCTGTCGAATCCGCCGACGGTGCGGGTGCGCGTCGGTCGGCCCGTCGAGTTGGCCTACGACGACGTCCGGAAGGACACCGAGCGGATCATGGAGGCGATCATGGCCCTCCTTCCCCCCGAAGCGCGCGAGGTGCATGAGCCCACCGATGAGGAGATGCGGCGGGCCAAGCCGTAAGCGCTACTTCTTGACGAAGGCCGTCGTTGCTACTTCTTCAGGAAGGTCAGCGTCCGGTTCTTGGCGGGATCGGCGTTGGTGACGACGTCGACGAGCTTGCCGTCACTGCTGACCGACATCGTGTGGCGCTCGCTCGGCGTCGTCGTCGTGAAGACGATGGTGCCGTCCTTGGCGTCGTCATAGGGCGTGGTCGACGCCGTCGGCAGATCGAGGCGCAGTGTGTTGTCGGCGGCACTGATGCGGAAGCCCTGCGGCGCGGCCGTGGCACTCGTGTTCGCCCATTCGCCGAGGAACTTGGCGTAGGCCGGCGGTGGGGCGGTCGTGGCGCTCGGGCTGGTCACCGACGACGACTCCTCGGACGGCGCCGACGTGGTCGGCGCCGGTGCCGCGCCGCTCTCGCTGGTTGCGCCGGTCGATGCAGCCGCGGTACCACCACCCGTTGCGGTAGCGGCCCCGACTGCGGCGGCCCCGCCGGTCGTGGCCGCGCTCGGGTCCTTGCCGTTGGCCGCCAGTTCAGCATCCGCCGCCGCCTTGGCCTCGGCCTCGGTGATGCCGGCTTCTTCGGGCGGCGCTTCGGTAGGAGGAGGAGCTTCGGCGACGGTGGTGGTCGGTGCGTCAGCGGTGGTGAGGTTCGACGAGCCCTTGTCCTTCAACAGACCCGGCAGCACGGCCGCCATCACGGCGACGAGAACGACGGCGGTGATGAGAGGGACGATGAACTTCGGCATCGTCGGCTTCTGCACCATGGCGCCGTCGAGCACGATCGGCGGTTGACCGGCGCCCATGTTGACCGAGACCTGGAACGGACGGTGCTTGACCTGACCGCGAGCGAACCCGCTGCGGGCGGCGAC
>JBKJLU010000208.1:0-2530 GCA_046596815.1 Acidimicrobiales bacterium
GACGGCCCCCATCGACGACCGTCCTGGCGAGCGACCCGTCGGGGAAGCGCTGGATCACGATCGGCAGTGCGGACGGTGTCGGCCCAGGGCGGTCGAAACCCTTCGCTCTGGAAGGAATCGACACGCGACTCGTGTACTCGTCGGACGCCCGTTCATTCGCCATCTTTCTCGTCGACGAGGTGCAGGGACGGGAGGCGACAGCCGGCTTCGCCGAAGTCGATTGCGATGAACCCTGCACGGGCGAGATGCTGCTCACGATCCCGGCCGGTCGCTACCACCTCGAGGTGGAAACCGCCGGGGGCCGCTACGTCGTCTCAGTCGACGAGTACCGCCGACCCTCCTGAGGTCGCGCCGCCGAGGCGGGCGATGTCGTCGATCGAGTCGAGGACGACGACGTCGAACACCGGCTTCCCCGCGCCACACACCTGCGCCAGCGCGGCCGCCCCAGGACTCTTCGGCGTAGGGACATCGGTGGTCAGCACGACGAAGCGACGCTCCGGATGCGCGCTGTGCAACACGGCCGCTTTCCCGAGTGTCTTCCACAGGGTGTCTGCTCGCCGCAGGCCACCGCGACTCGAGGTGAATGCTCCGGCGACTTCGAAGTACCAGGTCCCGCCACGGGCATCGGATGCCGCGAAGTGCACCTCCACGCCTTCAGGAAGGGAGACGTTGGCTTTCACGCCAACGAATCCGCAGCCCTCGATGACCTCTCGGGCGATGTCGCGGGCCGAACGACCTTGGCGAAGCGAGGCCGTCGTGGCGTCCGCTCCGACGGTCGCGTCCGCAGGGCCGCTCGCCAGAACGACGCGCCTGGGCGCGCCGTCGCCGCCGAGTGCCTGCACGCGTCGTTCCTCGATTGCTACTCGGGCCCTGGCCTGATCGACGTACGCGGCATCAGTGTCATATCCGACGTAATGGCGCTCGGTCGCCACGGCGGCGACCGCGGTCGTGCCCGATCCCATGAACGGATCCAGAACGAGATCGCCGCGGTAGGTGTAGAGGTGCAGCAACCGGGCTGGGAGTTCGACCGGGAACGGCGCAGGATGCCCGACTCGGCTGGCACTCTCGGGAGCAATCTCCCACACGTCGGTCGTCGCCTCCATGAACTCGTCGCGCGAAATTGACACCTCGGATGGGAGCCCTTTGGTGAAGCGCTGGCGGGGCTTCTGGGCGCGGTCGAACCGGCCCTTGCTGGCGATCACCACCCGCTCGGTCAGGTCGCGCAGCACCGGATTCGCCGGCCGTTGGAACGAACCCCACGCACATGAGCCCCCGGCGCCCTTTGCCTTGACCCAAAGGACCTCGCCGCGAAGGAGCAGCCGCAGACGATCCTGCAGGATCCAGGTGACGTCGCCCGAGAGCGAGCGATAAGGACGGCGACCGAGGTTGGCCACGTTGACAGCGATCCGGCCGCCGGGCTCGAGCTTCCTGGCGCACTCGGCAAAGACATCTTCGAGCATGGTGAGGTACTGCGCGTAGGTGGCCGGCACGTGACCTTGGCCGAGCGCCGTCTCGTATTCCTTGCCGGCGAAGTAGGGCGGTGACGTGACGACGAGGGCGACCGAGTCGTCGTCGACCTTGTCCATGTCGCGGGCGTCGCCGACGAAGATCTCGTCGATGTCCCGTCGACCGGCGACCTGATCGTCGTCCGAGAGCAACGGGGCCGTGAAGCGCTCGTAGAAGGCGGAGGCGTCGTGGTTCTCTCGGCGGGAGACGCCGAACGCCGAGGTCGAGGTCGAGGTGGGGGTGCGCCGCCGCCCCGACTCGTCGCCCATCCTTGGATCGTACTGAGCCCGAGCCCACCCGCGGCTGACGTGACCGGACTCGAGCGCGCCCTCAACTCGGAACGGTCACCTCGGCGCTCGGCGCCGCCGGCGACTGGTCAGAGAGGTACGAGCGCCACCCACCGAATTCCGTGATGTCCGGCGCCCCGGCCAGGGCGTGGGGCTCGCACACGAATCCCGACACGGAGGTGCCGTCGCGGAGTTCGACCTTGCCGATGGCCAGCGGCGCCGGGACAGCGGCAACGAACGAGCCGAAGCCGGCGATGGGCATCGCCCAGACCTCGACCTCGATCGACGCGCCCCCGGTCGGAACCCGCACCAGCCCCGGCTTGGGCGGCTGGATGTCGAGGGCGTGCAGCCGATAGGCCGGCGCCGTCGTCGTCTGTTGCAACAAACGACCGCCGCGTTCGACCAGCTGGTGGTTGAGAGGCTGACCCTGCAGGTGGGCGCCGACAACCGCGAGCCGCACCTCGGAGGCGGCCGGGCGAGCCGGGTGGATGGCGTCGCCCGATAGCCGCACTTCGCCGGTCACCTCACTAGCGACGTCGAGGGCCAAGTGGTCGAGGCCACCCGGGGCCAACACCGTCACGCCGAACGGCACACCGTCGGCGCGAGCGGCACCGGGGACGGCGACGCCGGTCAGGCCAAGAAGGTTGGCGAACGTGGTGAACCGTCCAAGGGCGATGTTGGCGCCGATCGGATCGGCGGCCACGGCCTCCACGGTCGGGACGTCCGCGACGGTGGGC
>JBKJLU010000246.1:0-3528 GCA_046596815.1 Acidimicrobiales bacterium
CGACAGCCCCATGGCCCCCATCGGCCGGCAGGTCGCCGGTGCCCAGATGGGCGCCATGCTCGGCTGGATGTCCACCCGGGTGCTCGGGCAGTACGACCTGTTGTTGATCGAGGACGAGAAGCCCGAAGAGCAGGACCTCGTCTATTACGTCGGTCCCAACATCTTGAGCATCGAAAAGCGCTTCGCCTTCCCGCCCCGGGAGTTCCGGCTCTGGCTGGCCCTCCACGAGGTCACCCACCGGGCCCAGTTCACCGGGGTGCCGTGGATGCGGCCCCACTTCCTGGGACTCGTCGAGCGCAGCATCGGCTCGATCGACCCCGACCCGAAGCGGTTCGTCGAGGGGCTCAAGCGGGCCGTCGGCCAGATGCGCGACGGTCGCAATCCCCTCGATGACGGCGGCCTCGTGGCCATCCTCGCCGGTCCCGAGCAGCACGCCGTCCTCCAACAGGTCCAGGGGATGATGAGCCTGCTCGAAGGACACGGCGACGTGACCATGAACCGGGCTGGCATCGGATTGGTGCCGTCGGCCGATCGCTTCCACCGCACCCTCCACGACCGTCGCCAGCAGCAGACCGGTCCCGCCAAGCTGCTGCAGAAGCTCATCGGTCTCGACGCCAAGATGAAGCAGTACGAGCAGGGCGAGCGGTTCATCGAACAGGTCGAGGATGCGGGTGGCCCGGAGTTGCTGGCGGAGATCTGGCAGAGCCCCGACCTGTTGCCCGACCTCGAAGAGATCCGTCATCCCGACCGCTGGATCCAGCGGGTCCGGCCGGCGGCGGCGGTGGGTCGGTAACCTGACCCCAGCGTGCACACGGTGCTGGTCGTCGACGACGAATCGGACATTCGAGAACTGGTCCGCATCAACCTCGAGTTGGCCGGGCATCGGGTGATCCTGGCCGTGAACGGGGTCGAGGCCCTCGAATTCGCAGTGGGCGAGCACCCCGACTGCATGGTGCTCGACGTGATGATGCCGGAGAAGGATGGCTGGCAGGTGCTCGCGGAGATGAAGTCCTCCCTCGACCCCGTCATCGCTGAGATTCCGGTGATCCTCCTTACCGCCCGAGCCGACGACCTCGACCGGATCCGAGGAGGCATCGAGGGCGCGATTCGGTATCTCACCAAGCCGTTCTCGCCCAGTGAGTTGCGCGACGAAGTCGCTGCTGCCCTGACCGGCGATCCTGAACCGCAGAAGCGGCGACGGGCCCAGACCGAGGCGCTCGAACAGCTGGCCAGGCTCGAGGGCGGGCAGACCGAACCGCCGACGGGGGATCGGGCACCCCGTCCCCATCTCACCCGACTCGGGCGGTCGAGCTCGCGCGACGTCTCCGCCCCTCCGGCCCCGACGCTGCCGTTCGACAAGATCGCCGCCCTCTCCGAGAAGCAGCGTGACCTCCTGGCCATGGTGAGCGGTACGCCGACGGTGAGCGAGGCGGCCGAGCGCCTCTCCGTGAGCCGTTCGAACGTCTACGCCAGCCTGCGCCGCATTGCCCGCCGCCTCGATGTCCGCTCGGTCCCCGAACTCGTGGTCATGGTCCGGGCCAGCGGGTACTCCGGCGACACCTGAACAACTTCTCGCGCGGTGCCGGTTCCCGCCGTCGGGGGAGCCCGTCGTATGCGCCGTGTCCGGGGGTGGCGACTCCCTCGCCTTGTTGATCCTTGCGGTCAACGCCGGTTGTGCGGCGACGGCCGTCCACGTCGACCACGGTGCCCGAGAGGGCAGCGGGGCCGAGGCCCTCATTGTCGAGGCGGCGGCCGTCCGCCTCGGGGCGGGCTTCGAGGCCCGATCCGTCGACGTCGCCCCAGGGCCGAACCTCGAGGAACGGTGGCGCGACGCCCGCCGGGCCGTGCTTCCGCCGGGAACCCTGACCGGCCATACCGCCGACGATCGCGCCGAGACCGCCATCCTCAACCTCGTGCGGGGCGCCGGCCTCGACGGCCTCGCGGGCATCCGTCCAGGCCCGACGAAACCCATCCTCGGGCTTCGTCGATGGGAGACCCGAGCCTTGTGCGTCTCCGTCGGTCTCGTGCCGGTCGACGACCCGTCGAACCTCGACCCGGCGTTCCGGCGAAACCGCGTCCGCCATGAGGTCCTGCCGCTGCTCGACGACATCGCCGAGCGCGACGTGGTGGCGGTGCTCGATCGCCAGGCGACGCTCCTGCGCGACGACGCCGAGCTCCTCGAGCGAATGAGCGCCGATCTCGATCCGGCCGATGCCCGCGCCTTGGCGGCTGCGCCGCTTCCGCTGGCCCGACGGGCGGTGCGGCGCTGGTTGACCGACGAGCACCCGCCGGACGCCGCCACCGTCGAGCGGGTGCTGGCCGTGGCCCGCTGCGAGGCCGTGGCGTGCGAGCTGCCCGGCGGCGATCGGGTCGAGCGGTCGGGGATGCGGCTGCGCCGCACTCGCGCCTGACCCGGGCCGTTCAGTAAGTTGGCGCTCGATGCACGCCGACGACCCCAACCTCGGCGAGATCGTCGTACGCGCCGACGATCTGACGATGCGCATCAGGGAGTTGGGCGCCGAGATCACGGCCGATTACGCCGATCGCCCGCCGCTGCTCGTCGGGGTGCTCAAGGGGGCGTTCGTGTTCATGAGCGACATCGTCCGCACCATCGATCTGCCCATCGAAGTCGATTTCATGGCGGTTTCCTCCTACGGAAGTGCCACCAAGACGAGCGGGGTCGTTCGCATCGTGAAGGACCTCGACCTCGACCTCACCGGTCGCCACGTGCTCGTGGTCGAAGACATCATCGATTCGGGGCTCACGCTCAACTACTTGCGCCGCAACCTCCTGGCCCGGGGACCGGCCAGCCTCGAGGTGTGCGCCCTGCTCGTGCGCGAGGGCCAGCAGAAGGACGAACTCCACCTGAAGTACGTCGGGTTCACCATTCCTCCGGCCTTCGTCATCGGCTACGGCCTCGACGTGGCCGAGCGCTACCGCAACCTGCCGGACGTCCGCGTGTACGTAGGACCGAGTACCTAAGTACCCTTCTTCCACCGTGAAGAAGCTCCCCGGCAGTCGCATCCTGGTCATCGTGGTCCTCGGGCTCGTGGCGTTGTTCGCCTTCAACGGCTTGTGGGGCGGTGAAGATCAAGAGCGCAAGCTCTCCCTCGCCGAGTACCAGAAGGCCCTTGCCAACCAAGGCGTGGCCACCGCCGAGGTGAGCGAGAACCAGGACGGCGGCACCGTCAAGGGCAAGCTCACGAGCGGCGACAAGTACTCCGTCGAGTACCCGACCTCGTTCGGCGAGTCGATCACCAAGCAGCTCTTCTCGCCCGAGTCGGGGGTCGACGCCGCGGCCAAGCAGGAGAAGGACAACGTGTGGTTGTCGATCCTGTTCCAGCTGCTCCCGATCATCCTGATCGTCGGGATCTTCATCTTCATCCTCAACCAGATGCAGGGGGGTGGGAACAAGGTCATGCAGTTCGGGAAGGCCAAGGCCCGCCAGGTCTCGAAGGACGCCCCGACGATCACCTTCGCGGATGTCGCCGGCGCCGACGAGGCCGTGCAGGAGCTCTACGAGATCAA
>JBKJLU010000010.1:0-2950 GCA_046596815.1 Acidimicrobiales bacterium
CTCGTGCACGGCGATACGCCCCCGGTAGCCGGTGTTCGTGCAGGCGTTGCAGCCGACCGGACGGAAGAACGTGTGGCCGGTGTTCTCGTAGACCCAGTCGGGCAGTCCCACCAGGTCCTCCTCCTTCGAGGGGTCGAGCGGCTCCTTGCAGCGCTCACACAACCGGCGGGCCAGGCGCTGGGCGACGATGCAGTTGAGCGACGACGTCACCATGAACGGCTCGATACCCATGTCCAGCAGGCGTACGGGGGTCGACGCGGCGTCGTTGGTATGCAGCGAGGTGATCACGAGGTGGCCGGTGAGCGCCGCCTCGCAGGCGATCTTGGCCGTCTCCGGATCGCGCATCTCGCCGATCATCACCACGTCGGGGTCGGCTCGCAGGATGGAGCGCAGCGCGTTCGGGAAGCCGAGTCCGGCTTTGCGGTTCACCTGCATCTGCTTGACGCCACCGAGCCGGTACTCGATCGGGTCCTCGACCGTGATGATGTTGCGACTCGGCTGGTTGAGCTCGGCCAGCGTCGCGTACATCGTGGTCGACTTCCCCGAGCCGGTCGGCCCGGTGACGATGATCGCCCCCCACGGGCGCCGGAACGATGTCTCGAAGACTTTGAGCGTCGACGGCGACATGCCCAGCTCGGTGAGCGAGCGAACGCCGTCGGACTCCTCGAGCACGCGGATGACGATGGCCTCGCCGTAGGCCGTCGGAAGGGTCACCACCCGCAACGACACCGCTCGCCCGCTGATGGTGAGAGAGATGCGGCCGTCCTGGGGCAGGCGGCGCTCGGCGATGTTGATCTCCGCCATGATCTTGATGCGGCTGATGACGCTGGCTTGGGCGGCGCGAGGCACGCTCATGATCGAGTGGAGCACGCCGTCGATGCGGAACCGCACCGCCATCTCCCGCTCGGACGGATCGAGGTGGAGGTCAGAGGCCCGCTCGGTCACCGCTCGTTGGATCAGCTGGTTCACGAACTGGATGACCGGCGCGTCCTCGGCCTCGGCCACCGACATCGACAGATCGGTTCCGTCGTCCTCGAACTGGTCCTGCTCGATCCGAAGGACGGCCTCGTCGGTGTCGGCGACGCCCCACACCCGGTCGATGGCCCGCAACAGCTGGCCGGGCTCGGCCATGATCGGACGCACGTCCTGGCCGGTCACCGACCGGACGTCGTCGAGCGAGAACACGTTGGTGGGGTTCACCATCGCCACCAGGAGCTGCTCGCCCTCCCGGGCGAAGGGCAACAGCTGGTGATAGCGGGCGAACGATTCCTTGACCAGCTGCACCGCCGACGGGTCGATCGGCCGATCCTCCAGGTCGACGAACTCGAGTCCGAAATGCTCGGCCAGGATGCGGACGAGTTCGACCTCGCCCACGTAGCCGCGACCTACGAGAATGGTGCCGAGCCGTTCGGCGCTCGCCTGCTGCTCGCGAAGCGCCTCTTCGAGCTGTTCCTCGGTGATGATCCCCCGCGCCAGCAACATCTCGCCGAGGCGGGGACCACGTGCCCGCTTGGCGACCTGGGTGTTCTTGAGGATGGCCACGTCTAACTATCGACCAGATTCGCCGGTTGTGTAGGAATCCGTCGGCCGCACGGTCAGGTCGGTAGGAACACCGGCATGGTCTGGCGTCCGAAATTGCGGCACTCCTCCGACGAAGGACGCCAGATGTCGATGCGGTTGCCCTTGATGAGTCCGCCCGTGTCGATGGCTGTCCTCGTGCCTTCGCCGGCAATGTAGATCTCGGTGCCGAGAGGAATGACTCGGGGATCGACGGCCACGCCTTGGCGGCTCACCGGCTTGCCCGACGCCGTGATACCCCGCAAGGCGTAACACGTCAGCTCGAAGTCGCCGATGTAGCGGCCGCCAGTGGCGACCCAATGGCCCGTTCCGTCGCTCGTGGACTCGATGTCGACGATCGGACCTCGTCCTGCGCCCGCAAGCGAACCGTGGAAGTCGGCGTCTCCATAGGTGAAGATCCCCCCGGCCCGGCCCGCCAGCCAGTACCCGCCACCTGAGGGAGTGGAGGCCATGCCCACGATCGGCTCGTTGAGACGGAGCCCACTGGCGGATCCCCGGAACGGTGCGTCCCCGAAAGCAAAGATGCCGCCATCACGGGCGACGAGCCAGTAGCCGCTGCCGGTGGCGCTCGAGGCCATTCCGACGATGGGCTGGTTCAACTTGATGGCTCCGGTCGATCCGTGGAAGACGGCGTCGCCGAAGGCGAAGATGCCGCCATCGCGCCCGACCATCCAGTAGCCCTCGCCGGTGGGCGTGGCCGCCATGCCCACGATCGGCTGATTGAGCGGTCCGCCGCCCGTGGAACCGAGGAACTCCGCGCTGCCGAAGTCGTAGAGGCTGCCGTCGGCCCCGACGAGCCAATAGCCCTGGCCGTCCGGGGCGGCGGCGATGTCGACGATCGTGGTCGACGTGCCCGAAGGAAGGGAGCCGACGAAGGGGGCATCGCCGAAGGCGAACACCGCCCCCTTGTTGGTGGCCAGCCAGTAGCCGTCGCCCGATGGGGTCCTGGCCACGCCGGTCACGGCGTTGCCGGTGGCCTCGCCGAAGAAGCCGGCATCGCCCAAAGCCGCCACCGACCCTGCGGCTTGCGCATGGGTCCCGGCGCCTGCGCCGGTCATCTCGAGGGCGCCGGCCGTTGCCAATCCGGCGACGGCCAGAGCGGCGGCGAGGCCAGCGGCCCGTCCCCGGCGTCCCAATCGGCGGATCGCCTCACGTCGGCGGTGGCGCGCGGCGGTATGGATGGAGTGCTGCATGCTTGCTCCCTTCTCGTCGACACTCCACGCATGGGGCGGCCCGACGAAGGAGGTGGGGACGCAGCGAGAGCATCGAGCCTCGGAGCCACGTGGCCCAGCGAGGCGGGCGCCACACCCTCAGAGCCGAGAACAGATCTCAGCGGAGTGCGACTGCTTGCTGTAGTTAGCAACACCGTAGC
>JBKJLU010000096.1:0-26552 GCA_046596815.1 Acidimicrobiales bacterium
GAGATCTCCACGACGCCCGGTGGCTTCGAGGCCGTCAAGCCCACGCCGCTGACGATCACCGCCCGTCTGTACGCCTCCATCGGCGCCGGCACTCCCGTCGCCACCCAGGACGTGCCCGACAAGTCGTCGCCCGTCGGCAATCGCCTCGGCCAGGAGGACAAGCGCTCGTACGTCCGCCTCGCGGGCACGGCCAAGGACCTCGTGCTCACCGAGGCCGCGCAAGGACGCGAGACCCGGGGTCCGGCGCTGGTGCGGGCGTGCCAGGTGCTCGACGCCGGCTGGCCCGAAGGCAAGGGCGTCGCTCTGACGTCGGCGCCGAAGATCGACGCCGGCGCTTGCGTGCTCGGCATTCGGGCCAGCGACGGCGTGTGGTCGTTCGACCTCTCCGGGTTCGCCAGCCCCACCGATTCGCGCGGCATCGCCCTGACCGTGGCCCCCGGATCCGGCGTCGACTTCCAGGTCAACTTCGCGGAGATCACCCGAACGGGTTAGAAGTGAGGTAGGACCTGTTCGCCGAGGAGGCGGACGTGGTCGGTGTCTTCGATGTCGAGGCACTGGAGGTAGAGGCGCTCGGCGCCGGCCTCGGCGAAGCGTTCGAGGGTGGCCACGACCTCATCCGGCGTCCCGGCGGCGCCGTTCTGGCGGAGTTCGTCGGGCTGACGTCCGATGCGGGCCGCTCGGCGCTCGACCTCGGCCTCGTCCGATCCGCAACACACGACGAGAGCTGCCGAGTAGACGAGGTCGGACGGATCGCGCCCCTCGCGCTCGCACGCCTCTCGCACCCGGGCAAAGGCCTTGGTCATGTTCTCGATCGTGTGGAAGGGGACGTTGAACTCGCTCGCATAGCGGGCCGCCAACTTCGGCGTGCGCTTGGGTCCGCCGCCTCCGATGAGGATCGGCGGGTGGGGCTGTTGCACCGGCTTGGGCAGGGCCGGTGAGTCGCTGAGCTGATAATGCGTCCCGGCGAACGAGTAGGTCTCGCCGGCGGGGGTGGTCCAGAGGCCCCTCAGGATCTCGAGTTGCTCCTCGAGCCGGTCGAAGCGCTCGCCCAGGGGCGGGAACTCGATGCCGTAGGCCTTGTGCTCGTTCTCGAACCACCCGGCGCCGAGTCCCAGTTCCACCCGCCCGCCGCTCATGGCGTCGACGTTGGCGACGGCGATGGCCAGCACACCGGGGTACCGGAAGGTCATCGAGCTGACGAGGGTGCCGAGGCGGATGGTGGTCGTGTCCCGGGCGAGGCCGGCGATGGTCGTCCAGGCGTCGCTCGGACCTGGCCCGGCGTCGCCGGCACCCATGCGCAGGTAGTGGTCGGAGCGGAAGAAGGCGTCGAACCCCGCCTCTTCTGTGGCCTTGGCCATGGCCAACAACTGATCGTAGGAGGCCCCCTGTTGGGGCTCGGTGAAGATCCGGAGACGCATGGCCGGACCCTACCTATTCGGGCCTCTCGCTTCCGGGCGGACGTGCCGATAGCAGGGGTATGCACGTTGCTCCGGCCGTCCGACTCGCTGGTCTTGCGCTGGTCGGTGCGCTGGCGCTCGCCGGCTGTGGCGGTGGCGGTGGCGAGGATTCGCCGCCGGCGACCCCCGGCGCCAACGTGGATCCCGGTGCGGATGGCGTCGTCGGCGGATCGATCAACAAGGCCAAAGGCGTCGCCGAGGACTCCGAGGAGCGCGACGCTCAACTCGAGCAGCAGGGCGAAGGCTGAACCTCAGGATTGGTCGGCCAGAGCCGCGGCGGCGGTGAAGTGGGCCACCAGGTCGTCGAGGCGGCTGTGGGCGTTGAGTCCGCTGGTCGATGGGAGGAGGTAGGCGGGGCGTCCGCCGAATCCGTCGGGCTGGACGCCGGCCGTGGCATGGCGGTCGATGGCGGTGCGCCAGCCCTCGAGACCGACGAAGCACACGGCCCGAGGTTCGAGCCAACGCACGAGACGCTCGACCCGCCCCGCGCCGGCGACGTACTCGTCCTTCGAAAGTTCGGCGCTGGCGGTGGTGGCCCGCTTGGCCAGGTCGGTCATGCCGATGCCGTGGGAGGCCAGCGCGTGCTGCGGATCGCGGGGACGAGTCGCCAATCCGACGGCGAGCATGGCCGGCCAGAACCGGTTGCCGGGCCGAGCGAACCCGATGCCGCGCTCGGCCGAGTAGATGCTGGGGTTGAGACCGCACACCAACAGCCGCATGCCGGCGCCCACGGTATCGGCGAGCGTGTCGGCCCGGCGGCCCCGGGCCCGCACCACGTGGTCGTCGACCTCGACGTCCTCGACCGTGAACCCGGCGCCGACGAGGGCGTCGGTGAGCGCCTCGGCCGTCCACGACGCGAAGAAGCGCCCGCCGATGTCGTCCCACGACGGCGACACGCCCTCTCCCTGGCCGTGGACCACTTGGAGGTCGAAGGGTGCTCCCGGGCCGAGGGCCCGATGGAGGTCGGCCAGCGCGAGTGGCAGTCGTGCCTGCGGTATGTGGTGGTAGGACATGTTGGCCCAGGCCCCACCGATGGCCCGCCGGCGCAAGGGCAGGTATTCGAGGTCGCCCCGCACCCGGAGGGCGTCGGGGGCGTTGGCGGCGAGCGAGGCGAGCATGGCCCCGGCCGGCTCGACGGCGATGACGGGGTGTCCGAGATCGCGGGTGTAGCGCCCGTCGCCGGCGCCCACGTCGATGCGCAACGCGCCGGCCTCGATGCGGTCGCCGAACGCCGTCGCCTCGGCTCGGCGGATCGGGTTCCGGCTGGCCGCCCACCGCTGGCCGTCGGTCTCGTAGCGTTCGACGGTCGCCTTCTCCACGCCGGCGAGGTTACGGCTGGCCGAGAACGTCTTCCGGAGGTTCGACGGCGACGGCGACGCCGAAATCGGAGAAGGTGACGTCGACGACCTGCTGGCGACGCTCGAGGTGGAGTCGTCGGATGCGACCGTGTCCGTCGACGTGGACGACAGCGGGCTCACCCTCGACGATGACCTCGAAGCGCCGGCCCGAACGGCGGGGTGCCGGTGCGCGCCGCAGGCGGGCGAGCACGTCGGCCCACCCGTTGGCCGCACCCGGACCCATCGCCGACGTCGACTCGAGCGGGATCCACCCACCGAGCGACGGGGCCCGCACCCACGAGCCCGCACTCGTGGTGCGCACCTCGATGGCGGTTCCGTCCCCACCGTCGCGAGCGAAGAGCACGGCGTCTGCGGAGGTGAACGAGGTGACGCCCTCGAGGTCGACCGCCGCTCCCTCGGCGGAGGTGGCCGTTCCGCGGAGACGGGCACTGCCCGCTTGGGTGGTGCGATCGACGGCCTCGGCCAGCGTGACGACGGACTGAGGACGGACTGATGCCCGAGGCGGCGGTGCCATCAGCACCGTGGTGGCGATGACGGCCGCGACCGTTGCGGCCACGGCGACGACGAGACGGACGGAGAACACGGAGCGCACGGCGCCTCCACGAAGAGCGGGACTTCGGAGGCGGGCGCACCCGCAAGTCGCCGGCAGGTAGCAACGTGCGGCGCCGGCTCGATCCGAACGTAGCCACCGCCTGCGGGCCAGGCAACCCCCGATCTCAGAGGGCGGCGGCGACGCCTCCGAGGCTGCGGGGGTCGGCGGCGCCGGCGAGGGTGCCGCCGTCGAGGGCGATGAGGTGGGCGTGGCCGAAGTCGCCGCTCCACGCCGGCTGGCGCATCACGCGATGACCGCGAGCCTCGAGTCCGGCGAACCAGTCGTCGGGGGCGGAGTCTTCGACGGCGATGCGGACGTTGCCGCGTTCCTGCCAGACGTCGTACCCGACCTCGGCGCCGGCGAGCACCCATCGAGGTGCGGCCAGCGACGCGCCCGGATCCTGGCCGGCCGGGCCGTAGCGGCGGGCCAGCAACTGCAGCAGCACCTGGGGTTGGCTGTCGCCGCCCATGGTCCCGATCACGCAATCGAGGCGGCCGTCGGGATGGGTGACGAGCGCCGGCGACAGCGTGTGCGGCGGACGGCGCCGCGGGCCGTACTCGGCCGGATGGCCGGGAACGAGGTTGAAACCGGCGCCCCGGTTCTGCAGGAAGATGCGGGTCGACGGCTCGATGAGCATGGAACCGAACCCGGCATAGTTCGACTGGATGAACGACACGCCCATGCCCGATCCGTCGGCGGTGCAGAGGTAGATCGTGCCGCCCGGGTCGTAGGTATCACCGAGGACGGCGGCGCGACCGGGGTCGATGGCGTCACGGCGAGGAGCCAGCCGAGACTCGGCCACCAGCGCGCGACCGTCGGCGCTCTCGGAGAGCACGTCGAGGCGATCGTGTCCGGCCTGGCGGGCCGACTCGACCAACAGGTGGGCCCACAATCCGTCGGACGGATCGTCGGGGAGGTCGAGACCAGACGCGATCCACGAGTTGGCAAGGGTGAGATAGCCCTGGGAGTTGGGCGGGATGGTCCAGAGGCGCCGGCCCCACGCCGGGATGTCGAGCGAGAGTCCGGGCACCCAGTCGGCGTTGCTCGACGTGAGGTCGGATGCCGCGTACTCGCCGTTGCCCAGCGCCAGAAGACCTTCGCCGAACTCGCCCTCGTAGAACCCGGATCGACCATCGGCGACCACCGCCGAGAGGGCTCGCCCCACACCGGGCCGTCGCATCACGGCACCGGCGCGCAGGTCGTCACCGGACGGGTAGTCGGCGGCGCCGGGGAGATCCATGCTCGCCAGACGCCGGGCGGACATGGCCAACGTCGGCGCGATGGCGAATCCCTTGGTGGCGTACCCGACGGCGGGCTCGAGCAACTGCTGCATCGACAACGTGGCGAAGCGCTCGTGCAACGCCATCCACCCATCGACGCATCCGGGAACGGGGACGGCGCTGATGTGACCGATCTTGGGGATGGCGGTGTGGCCTTCGGCCCGCACGCGCTCGGGGTCGGCGCCTGATCCGGCGCGGCCCGACGCATTGAGCACCGCCGGCTCGTCCATCCCCGGCGCGTGCACGAGGGCGAAGAGGTCACCGCCCATGCCGCACAGGTGTTGGGTGGTGACGGCGAGCACCGCGCTCGTGGCGATGGCGGCGTCGACGGCGTTGCCGCCGGCCCGCAGCATGGCCACCCCGGCCGACGAGGCGAGGTGGTCGACGCTGCAGACCATGCCGTTGGTGGCGTAACGGGTCGAGAACGGAGCGAGCGTCGGCGGCGGCACCGGGTCAGCCTTCCAGGGCGAGCAGGGCGGCGTTGACGATGGCATCGGTGGTGAGGTCGTGCGCCTCGTAGAGCTGCGACACCGACCCCGACTGTCCGAAGGTGTCGACACCGAGGGGCACGACCGGCGAGCCGTAGACCGAACCGATCCAGGCCATGGCGTGGGTGGCGGCGTCGTGGACGGTGACGATGGGAGCCCGTCGTCTCGGTCCGGTCGGAAGCAGGGTGGCGAGGTGGAAGTCGTCCGCCGATGCCCCCCGAGCGGCGCGGACACCTCGTTGGCGACTGGCCCGCCAGCCGCGATACAGGCGGTCGAGCGAGGTCACGTCGATGACATCGGCGGCGACACCTTCCTCGGCGAGCGCGTCGGCCGCAGCCAGAACTTCGGGGAGCACCGCGCCCGAGGCGAAGAGGTGCACGGGCTCGCCGTCATCGACGGGGGCGTCGAGCAGTCGGTAGCCGCCGGCCAGGACCTGTCGTCGCAACTCGCTCGAGCCGAGCCGTTGTTCGGCCGCCAGGAACGGGGCCGGATCGAGGGGTCGCGTCGACAGCCGCAGGTACATCGACTCGCCCGCGTCGAGGTCGGCCACGCCGGCCAGTCCGTCGCACAACAACCAGTCGAGGGCCCCTGGATAGGCCGGCTCGGCGAAGGTCACGCCCGGCAACTCGAGGCCGATGGATGCGGTGATCGTCGATTGGTGGGCGCCGCCCTCCGGACTGAGGGTGATGCCGGATGGGGTGCCGACGACGATGAACCGGGCACCCGAGTACACCCCATAGATGAAGGCGTCGAGACCACGACAGACGAAGGGGTCATAGAGGGTGCCGATGCCGAAGAGCAGCTCGCCCGACAGCTCGGAGGCCAAGCCGATCTGGCCGAGCAGGAGGAACAGGTTCATCTCGCTGATGCCGAGTTCGAGATGCTGCCCGGTCGGTGATTGGCGCCACCGAAGCAGGCGATCGTCGCCGAGGAAGTCGGGCTGCTCGTCGGGCGCGAAGACCCCGACCTTGTTGATCCAGCCGCCGAGGTTGGTGGAGACGGCGACGTCGGGCGACGTGGTGACGATGCGCTCGGCCAAGCCCGCCACCCGTGACAAGCCGACGAGGATGCGACCGAAGGCCTCCTGGGTCGACGACGGGCGGGCTGTCGACACCCCGACCGACTCGGGAATGACGACGTCGGACACCGGGCTCGGAGCGTCGGCCAACCGAAGGAGGTTCCCGACGGCATCGCAACGCCGGCCTGCGAGCGAGTCGGCGGCGAAGCGGTCCCACTCGGTGTCGACGACGAGGCCGCTCTCGGCCCGGAAGGCGTCGATCTGGGCCGGCGTGAGCAATGCCGAGTGGTTCTGCGGGTCGCCGGCGATGGGCAGGCCCCACCCTTTGACCGTGTAGGCGAACACGATGCTCGGCCGGTCGGTCACGGCGTCGGCGGCGCGATACGACGCCACCAACTCGGGGAGGTCGTGACCGCCGAGGTTCTGCACGAGCGCCGCCAGATCATCGTCGTCGACGTCGTCGAGGAACGATGTGACCGACGCGTCGGCGTCGGCCAGGAAACGCGATCGCAACTCGGCCCCCCGGAAGGCGAAAAGGCTCTGGTACTGCTCGTTCGACATCTCGTCGATGTGACGTCGCAGCGCCTCGCCACCGTCGCGAGCGAACGCCGCCCGCAATCGCCGGCCGTACTTGGCCTCGACGACGTGCCAGCCGTTGTCCTCGAAGGTACGCACCAGGCGCGCCGCCTTGATCCCGGGGACGACGCGATCGAGGCTCTGACGGTTGAGGTCGACGACCCAAAGGACGTTGCCGAGTCCCTGGGCCACCGGATCGCCGATGGCTTCCCACACGTTGCCCTCGTCGAGTTCGGCGTCGCCGAGCAGAGCGATGAACCGGTTCGTCTCCCTCGGTGCTGCCGGGTCGCCGAAATGGGCGTCGATATAGCGGCGCACGGCGGCGGCGAAGAGCGGCGCCACCGGACCGAGTCCGACCGACCCGGTCGAGAAGTCGATCGGATCCGGATCCTTGGTCCGACTCGGATAGGCCTGGAGACCACCCAGGTCGCGCAGCCGGGTGAGGTAGGACGGGTCGAGATTGCCGAGCAGGTACTGGATGGCGTGGAGGACGGGCGACGCGTGGGGCTTGACCGACACCCGGTCCCCCGGCGCCAGGTGCGCGAACCACAGCGCCGTCATCATCGAGACCATCGACGCCGAACTGGCCTGGTGACCTCCGACCTTTACGCCGTCGAGGTTCGGCCGATCGCGGTTGGCGGCGTCGACGATGCGCACGGCCAACCACAGCACCCGCCGTTGGATCGCTTCGAGGACGGTGATTTCGTCGTCGTCGAGCGGGAGCGCCGACTCGGGAACGGGGGCGGACATCGGCCTCGTAGGCTATGCCGGTGGACCTCACCGACCGCTTCGAGGCGCTGGTGCGAGGCCCGGACGACTCCCTCGAGGATCACCTCGACGAAGCGGCGCTGCTCATCGCCGCCCACGCCAATCCGAGTCTCGATGTCGACGCCTATCTCCGGAAGCTCGACGAGCTCGCCGACTCGTGCGCGGCCGACGATGTCGCGGCGTTGTCGCATCAACTCTTCGTGGTCGGCGGCTTCCGGGGCAACGGCGGCGACTACGCCGATCCCCGCAACTCCTATCTCGACGACGTGCTCGACCGCCGACTCGGCATCCCCATCACATTGTCGGTGGTGCTGCTCGAGGTCGGTCGGCGCCTCGGCGTGTCCCTGGCCGGCGTGTCGATGCCGGGGCACTTTCTCGTGCGTCTCCGGGGCGCCCCGCCGGTACTCATCGATGCCTTCGACGGCGGACGGATGTTGAGCGAGACCGAATGCGAGGCCTGGTTCCGCGCCACCTACGGGCCCACCGCGCCATGGGATCCCCGCTACCTCGACGCCGTTGGACCCACGACGATCCTCGCCCGGATGCTCGCCAACCTGCGATCCATCCACATCCAACGACAGGAGAGCGTGGCCCTCGAGTGGGTGCTGCGCTTGCGGTCGTTGCTGCCAGGGGCCACCGTCGAAGAGCGAGCCGAGCGAGCGGGCGTGCTGGCCGCCCTCACTCGTTTCGAACAAGCGGCCACCTTGCTCGAGAACCTCGCCGATGAGGTGGCCGACGAACGGGCCACACCGCTTCGCTCGCGGGCCAAGCGGCTGCGAGCGAAGCTCAACTGAGGGCCCGTCAGCCCAGCAAGGCGAGCCGGTCGGCGACGTCCGCCCGCTGGAGACGCTGGCGAGCCGAGGCGTACGTGCGCTCCGCCACCTCCTTGCGGCGGGCCGGGTCCAAGGCATTGAGGCCCATGACCGTGGCGACCTCGGAGGTGGGCTGAAACGCCAGGACGGGTGTGCCCTTGCGGCGCACGGCAATGGCCTCACGGTCGAGTTGGGCTCGACAGAACCGCCGGATGGCCCAGTCGGCCGATGCCCGGGGGAGAGCGCGTCCTGCTTGCGACATGGGTGAGCTGACGACGACGAGGTCGAGGCCGAGTCCGCCGAGCAGGTCGAGATTGGTGGGGGAGTGGACGCCACCGTCGACGTGACGCACCCCGTCGATCACCACCGGCTCGAAGAAGCTGGGAATGGCACACGACGCGGCGACGGCCTCGCCGACCGTCGGCCGGTCGGTCGGCGGTTCGTCACGACCGAAGACGACCCGGCGGCCGTTGTCGAGGCGGACCGCACAGATCCACAACGGATCTTCCGGCCATCGTCGCCCGAACAGCGGCTCGATGCCGCCGGTGATCATCGACGTCGAGATGCGGCCAGGGGGCAGCAGCGCCGACATCACCGCTGCCGGCCGGACGTCCCATGGCCGCAAGGCCATGCGGGCCAACGACTCGGGCGCCGTCGGCCGAAGCCTTGGCCGCAGCCCGGGTCCCGTCGCACCGCGCTCGGGTCGTAACGGGAATCCTGTCGGTGGCGGTGCGAGACCGGCGGTCACCCGTCGACCTTCGGCCGACAGTGGACGTCCGGTGGCCCGTCGGAGGAGATCGTCGCCAGACAGTCCGGCGCGAACCACTGCTCCGGCGAGCGAGCCGGCCGACGTGCCGATCACCACTTCCGCAGTCCGAGCATCCCATCCGGCGAACTCGTGCAGTGCCGCGAGGACACCGGCATGAAAGGCACCGCCGGTGACCCCGCCGGCACCGAGAACAAGACCGATCCTCATGGCCTCGCTCAGACCAGCTTCGATTGATGGCCTTCCCAGTACCGGTCGCGCAGCAGCCGCTTGTAGAGCTTGCCCGTCGGGTGGCGTGGCAGTTCGGCTTCGAAGTCGATCGAACGGGGCACCTTGAATCCGGCCAAGTGCTCTTTGGCGAAGGCCAGCAGCTCGCGCTCGAGTTCGGGGCCGGCTTCGTGCATCGACACGGGCTGCACGACCGCCTTCACCTCCTCGCCGAAGTCCTCGTTGGGGATGCCGAAGACGGCCACGTCCATCACCTTGGGGTGCATGGTGAGAATGTTCTCGGCCTCCTGCGGATAGATGTTCACGCCGCCCGAGATGATCATGTTGGCCTTGCGGTCGGTGAGGAAGAGGAAACCTTCGTCGTCGACGTATCCGATGTCGCCGAGGGTCGACCAGTCGCTGTGGTCGGGGTGGCGGGAGTTCTTCGTCTTCTCCGGGTCGTTGTGGTACTCGAAGTTGGTGGCGCCCTCGAAGTAGATGGTGCCCGGCTCGAAGTTCGGCTGGTCCTTGCCGTCCTCGTCGCAGATGTGGATGACGCCGGTGAGCGCCTTGCCGACCGTTCCCTTGTGAGCGAGCCACTCCTCGGAGTTGCAGGCGACGAAGCCGTTGCCCTCGGTTCCGGCGTAGTACTCGTGGATCACCGGGCCCCACCAGCCGATCATCTGTTCTTTCACCGGGATCGGACACGGCGCCGCTGCATGGATGACGGTCTGGATGCTCGACACGTCGAAGGCGGAGCGCTCGTCCTCGGCCAGCTTGAGCATGCGCACGAACATCGTCGGCACCACTTGGGTGTGGGTGACCTTGTAACGCTCGATGTTGCGCAGGAACTCGACCGGATCGAAGTGCTCCATGACGACGACCGTGCAACCGAGTCGAAGCGCCGCCATGACGAAACGCAACGGCGCCGCGTGATAGAGCGGGGCTGGCGAGAGGTAGATGCTCTCGCCGGTGAAGCCGTAGAGCATCTGGGCCAGCATCCCCACGGCGCCGGCGTTGTCCCCCAAGGGGCGTTCGGCCAACGGTGCCTTCACGCCCTTCGGGCGGCCGGTGGTGCCAGAGCTGTAGAGCATGTCGGCGCCCTCGAGTTGGGTCTCGAGCGGCTCGGCCGGGTAGCCGGCGACGACCTCCTCGTAGGCCTCGTACCCGTCGATGGTGCCGCCGATCATCAGCCGGGTGTAGACGTCGGGGATCTTGTCGGCCAGCGCCAGCGCCAGGTCGCGCTTGTCCGACGATGTGATGAGGGCGCGAGCCTCACAGTCGTTGAGGATGTATTCGGCTTCCCCGACCGTGAGGCGGGAGCTGACACACGTGTAGTAGAGACCGGACCGCTGCGCCGCCCACGTCGCTTCGAGGTAGCGGGCGTTGTTCTCCATGCAGATGGCGATGCTCTGTCCGGGGCGGAGACCCCGGTCGTAGAGCAGCTGTGCGAGCTGGTTCGACCGGTCGTCGAGCTCTTTGAAGGTGACCTGTTCACCCGACCCCGCCATGACGTAGGCGACCTTGTCGGGCTGATTCTCTGCGTGGACTCCGGGATGCATGGGTCGATGCTAGCGACGGGGTCGCAGGGCATCGAGAGCCCCGATCAACCCGGCGTCGGCGACGGCCGCCGCCTCGTCCCAGCCGAACCAGCGCACGTCCTGACTCTCCTGCGGCGGCGGGTCGGGTTCGTCGCCACTGTTCTCCAGGAGGAATCGGACGTCGAGGTGGGTGTGCCCACGCGGACCGAGGTGCACGTCGACGTGGACGAGGGTGGGTCCGCCGACGGGGTGGCGAACGGCCAGTCCGGTCTCTTCCTCGGCTTCGCGTCGGGCCGCCTCGGCCGGGGACTCGCCCGGGTCGATATGCCCTCCGGGCTGGAGCCACAGGCCCAGGGACTTGTGCAGGTGCAACACGATGCCGCGAGCGCTCACGATGAGCGCCGAACCGGTCACGTGGATGGGGGCCGCCTGCTCGTCGTAGGGATGTTTCAGGAGCGGGAGCTCCACGGCGAAGCGCTCGATCGAGATCCGTTCGCGGTCGTCGACCGGGGTGCGGGCGGTCACGACGGCGAGCAATTCGGACGGTGTCATCGGCTTTCGCACAGTAGAGGGCCGCCCGGCCGGCGCACCTGTTCGAAAGCGGTGGTTGGGGCAGGATCGGGGTGCCCCGGCTGCGTTACTTGTGGATCTCGCGGAGGGCGATGCGGGGGCCGTAGCGGGGAGCGTGGCCGATGCCCTTCTCCAGCAGGCGGACGACGCGGCCGCGGTGGCCCCGGTAGGGCTCGAGGAGCTCGAGCATGCGGTCGTCGTTGCCCCGGGGTTCGCCGGCGAGGGCCCACGAGACGAGGTTGGGAAGGTGGTAGTCGCCGACGCTGACGGCATCGGAGTCGCCGAGGGCGACGATGGCCACCTCAGCCGAGGTCCAGCGACCGATGCCCGGAAGTGCGCACAACCGTTCGTGGGCATCGACGATCGACATGGCCGAGCACTCCTCGACGCGGGCGGCGTTGCGGGCGACGAAGCGCACGGTGTCCGATCGTTTCTGCTCGACGCCGAGGGGATGGAAGGCGTACGACGGGAGTCCGGCGATTGTGGTTGGAGTGGGGAAAAGGCGGAGCCTCGGCGGCACGACCCCGGAGGGGCCGGGAGCGGGCTCGCCGTATCGGCGGACCAGCCCGGCGTAGGCGCGGCGGGCTTCCTTGCCGATCACTTTCTGTTCGAGCACCGTGGGCACGAGCATCTCGAACACCGCCCGGGTTCTCGGGATGCGCAAGCCCCGGAACCGCTTGGCCAGCTCCCCCACGAGCGTCCCGGCTTCGGGACGGAAGTTCTCGACGTCGTCGGTGTCGCCGATGAGGTCAGGGACGTGGGCCAGCGCCCAGTCCGCCCCCTCGCCCCACGCACGCGCATGGATCGTGCCGCCGTACGCCGCCCGCAGGGACAACGTGACCGGCCCGTGTGGGGTCCTCGTCGCCCTCCAGACCCCGTCCGGCCCGACGAGCATCGTCGACGGTCGCGCCACCAATCCGAGCGTGAGACGGAGGTCGACCGGGCGGTCGGGGCGGTAGGTCCGCTCCCTGACGTCAGGGGAAGCGGGGACGGCGGGGGAAGCGGGCATCTCGTTGGGAGACGCTACGGCGAGGTGGCAGGCTAACTGCATGGGCCTGTTCGAGGAGCTGTCGTGGCGTGGGCTCGTGCACCAGTTCACCGATCCGTCCGTGCCCGAGAAGCTCGACGCCGGCGGGATGACGGCCTACATCGGCTTCGACCCGACAGCCGACAGCCTGCACATCGGGAACCTGCTGCAGATGTGCAACCTCCGGCGTCTGCAGGAGGCCGGACACCAGGTGATCGCCCTCGCCGGCGGCGCCACCGGCATGATCGGTGACCCAGGTGGCCGCAGCGATGAGCGCAACCTGTTGAGCTCGGACGAACTGGCTCAGAACCTCGCCGGCGTGCGCGCCCAGCTCGAAGCCTTCCTCCCCGGCGCCATCTTCGAGGACAACGGCGAGTGGTTGAAGCGGGTGAGCGTGCTCGACTTCCTCCGGGACGTGGGCAAGCACTTCACCGTGAACCAGATGGTGGCCAAGGAGTCGGTGAAGGTCCGCTTCGAGGGACGCGATCAGGGCATCAGCTACACCGAGTTCAGCTACATGCTGCTGCAGGCCGCCGACTACCTCCACCTGTTCGACACCCACGGCTGCAACCTCCAATTGGGGGCGAGCGATCAGTGGGGCAACATCGTCATGGGCGTCGAACTCATCCGCAAGGTGCGCCAGCAGAGTGTCTTCGGGTTCACCTGCCCGCTGGTGCTCAAACCCGACGGCACCAAGTTCGGCAAGAGCGTCGACGGCGCCGTGTGGCTCGACGCCCGCCGCACCAGTCCCTATGCGATGTACCAGTTCTTCGTGCGCAGCGAAGACTCGGTCGTCGGCACGTACCTGCGCTACTTCACCTGGTTGCCCAAGCCCCGCATCGAGGAACTCGACGAGGCCACGGCCACGCGGCCCGAGAAGCGGGAAGCCCAACGGACCCTGGCGTGGGAGGTCACGGCACTCGTCCACGGCAAGGCGGAGGCCGGCAAGGCCGAGCACGCGGCGTCAGTGCTGTTCTCCGAGGAGATCGCCGGGCTCGACGAGGCCACCCTCGTCGAGGTCTTCGCCGAAGCGCCCTCCACCACGCTCGGACGGGAGCCGGTCGCCCTCATCGACCTGCTGGTCTCGAGCGGATTGGCCAAATCGAAGTCGGAGGCCCGCCGACACCTCGAGGCCGGCGCCGTCTACGTCAACAACCGCAAGGTGGCCGACGTCGACGCCAACCTCGACTCGGCGACCGACTCGATCCACGGTCGCTATGCCGTACTGCGTCGCGGCAAGGCTTCCCAGCACCTCCTGCGCTTCGAGGGCTGAACGCCCGGGTCGCTACGCTGCGCCGCCGTGCCCGCCCGCGACAGCAACTTCTTCGACGACGCCACTGCCGTCCGCCCCCGTGACGACGGCCGTACCTTCGACGTCGACCTCGACGGGGCGTGGACGATCGGACCTGACAAACCCAACGGCGGCTACCTCCTCGCCACCATCGGTCGAGCAGCGGTCGCGGGCGTGCAGGCCGCCGGTGGCACCCAGCCGCACGTGGTGGCGGCCAACGTCTCGTACGTCAGCTCGCCCTCCGTCGGCCCAGCCACGGTCGAGGTCGACGTCCTGCGGGTCGGCCGAACGGCGAGCCAGGTTCGCGCCCGTCTCGTGCAGAACGGGGCCGTCGCCGTCGACGCCATGTTCACCCTCGGCCGCCTCGTCGAAGGTTCGGCCCCCTTCTGGGGCGACGTGCCTGCGGTCGAGCTGGTGCCCGAGGACGAGACGCAGGTGCGCCCGATGGGGCCGCCGGGGGACGGCCCGACGATCCGCGATCGCGTCACGATCCGCTTCGACCCGTCGTCGCTCGGATTCGCCACCGGCTCGCCGAGTGGTCGGGGCGAGTTCAAGGGCTGGCTGCGCTTCGCCGACGGCCGCGACTTCGATCCGCTCTCGTTGCTGTTCGTCGTCGATGCCTTCCCGCCGGCGACCTTCGACCTCGTGTTCACCGGATGGGTGCCGACCCTGAACCTCACGGCCTACGTGCGTGCCGTGCCTGTTCCCGGTCCGTTGCGCATGCGCTTTCGCGTCGGCATGGTCGCCGACGGATTCGCCGACGAGGTGATGGAGGTCTGGGACAGCGCTGGCAGCCTCGTGGCGCAGTCGACCCAACTCATCGCGCTGCGGATCCCTGCAGATACGACTGCCCCCGCGGCGAGAGCCGATAACCCACCTCGAGGCTGATGGTCAGCCCGAGCTCCTTGAGCTTGCGGACGTCGCGCTTGAAGGCCACCGATTCCCGTCCGAGTGACGCCGCCAGGTCGGGGGCCCGTACACCCGGGCGCTGCTCGATGAGGTGCAACACCGTCAAGGTCCATGGACCCGTGTTCGCAACGGCGTCGAGTCGGGCCAAGCGGCGATCGACGGTGGCGCGATCGTCAGGGGAAAGGTTGTCGGTTGCCGCCAACACCGTGCGGGCGTCGGGCTCGTCGACGAGCCGAAGCCGCAGGCGATAGAGCGTGGTCGCCGGAGAGGGCGGACGAAGGTCGGCGAGCGCCGCTGCCAGATCGGGATAGCCGGCGGCGAGGGCGTCGGCATCGGTGATGGCGTCGGGTCCGGCAAGCACGACGACCTCGTCGACCGCAACCATGCCCACCAGGCTGCGATACCGGTGGCCGGCGACGACCTGCGGGCGTCGCCAGCGTCGGAAACACATGGTGATGGTGCCGTCGGCCAGACCATTTCGGAGCCGGGGTTCGAACTGCACGATCGACTCAGATCAACAGGTTGGTGCCGCGGAGGTGGGCCGTCTCGTTCAGGGAGTGCAACGACCGGTCACCCCGACGCGACGCCATGACCCGGTGGATGCTCGTGTACTTCGGCTCGAACCACAGCGGCCGGTCGATGCCGAGCATGTGGGCCAGGTAGGTGTTGATGACGCCGCCGTGGCAGACGACGGCGACCGACATGCCCGGGTTCCCGGTAACGACGTGGTCCATGGCCGAGACCACGCCGTTGCGGAACGCCTCGACGTCGATGCCCTGATCCTCGAGGTTGCCCTCGATCATGGCGACCCAACGTTCGTCCTTGGCCGCCTTCAACTCCTCGATGGGGATGTAGCTCGTGGCCTCGCGGTCCCACTCGGCCAACTCGGTGTCGACGACGACGTCCACCCCGAGCGCGGCGGCGAGGGGGGCTGCGGTTTCGCGCGCCCGTTGCATGGGGCTCGACCACACGGCGCCGATCGGTTCCGTCCCCAGATAGGCGGCCATCGCATCGGCCTGCTTCAGGCCCCGTTCGGACAACGGTGGATCGGCCGGACCATCGGCATCGACGATCTTCACGGGCTCGGCATGTCGGACGAGGATCAGCTCCATGACGCAGTTCCTAGCCGTTCCGGAGGTGGCGTCGTTACCCTGGGTGCCATGAGCGGGATCGTGGTGTGCGGAGCTGGTGTCTGTGGGTTGACGACGGCCATGTTGCTGGCCAACGACGGGCACGAGGTCACGGTGCTCGAGCGAGACCCGTCGCCGCCTCCGGCCTCCACCGACGAAGTGTGGGACGACTGGGAGCGACGCGGGGTGAGCCAGTTCCGCCTGCCCCACTTCCTGATGCCTGGCTTCCGGGAAATGATGGACGCAGAACTCCCGACCGTCATCGAGGAGCTCATGGTCGGTGGGGCGCATCGCTTCAACCCCCTCGGGCCGTTCGCCGACGTCATGGATCCCGACGGCGATCACGTCGTCGTCACGGCCCGTCGTCCCGTGGTCGAGGCTGCAGTCGGTCGCGCCGCCGCGCGCACACCGGGTCTCACCGTGCGTCGTGGGGCGGCCGTCGAAGGCCTCGTCGTCGGATCGGAAGGGCGGGTCCGAGGGCTGCGGTTGGAGAACGGCGAGGAGGTGCTCGGCGACCTGGTCGTCGACGCCGGCGGCCGGCGATCGCCCCTGTCGCGGTGGCTCGTCGAAGCGGGTCTGCCGGCCCCCGTCCTCGAGGAGGAAGACTCCGGGCTGGTGTACTACGGCTGCCACGTCCGTCTTCCCGAGGGCCGGGAAGCGACGCAGCCGGGAATCGCCTTCCACGGATCGGTCGGGCTGTTGTCGTTACCTGCCGATGCGGGCACGATCGGCGTGGGCATCATCGCCAGCAGCAAGGACGTCGACCTCCGGGCGCTGCGCCACGAAGAGCCGTGGCGGGCCGTGCTCGCCCTGTTGCCGGGGGGTGCAGAGATCCTCGAGTGCGAGCCGGTGAGCCCGCTGGTGGCCATGGCCGGCATCGAGGACCGCTGGCGCCGCTTCGTCGTCGACGGCTCGCCGGTCGCTACCGGCATCGTGTCGGTGGCCGACGCATGGGCCGCGACCAACCCGACCCTGGGGCGCGGCATCACCCTCGGGACGATGCACGCCATCGCCTTGCGCGACATCGTCCGCGAGGTCGGTGCCGACGACGCCGACCTCCTGGTGCGACGCTTCGACGAGGTGACCCAAGAGCGCTTCACTCCTTGGTACCGGGCGACCGTGTGGCACGACCGGCACCGTCTGGCCGAGATCGACGACGCCGTCACTGGCGACGACCGACCGCTCGATACCGATTGGGCCGACTTCCGCCGTTTCGAGGGCGCGGTGAACAACGACCCGGACCTCATCCTGCGGATGCTCGACGGCCTCCATCTCCGGGAGACCCCGCGCCAGCTCATCGCCGACCCGACGATTCTCCAACGACTCGATGAGCTCGGCGCCAAGGTGCCGTTGCCCACCGGGCCGACTCGTCGGGAGGTCCTCGACGCCATTGCGGCTGCCTGACGGTCAAACGGTCAGGCGGACGCGAGCATCCGATCGAGCTCGGCGAGGGCATCGGCGGGATCCTCGACCAGGATGGCGTGGAGACCGGCGGCGCGGGCTCCAGCGACGTTGCCCGGCGCGTCGTCGAGGAACACGGCACGGTCCGGTGTCAGACCACCGAGCCGTTCGAGGGCGATGGCGAAGATGCTCGGGTTGGGCTTTCTGGCCCCGACCTCGGAGGAGTCGACGACGACGTCGAAGAGGGCCTCGAGGTCGAACAGCGATCGCCAGCCCGAGGCCAGCTCGCGGATGTTGTTCGTCACCAGCGCCGTCCGGTAGCCCTCGGCTCGCAGCTCGGCGACGCGGGCGACCATGGCCTCGTTGACGGCGATGCGGTCGTTGAAGCCCCGCATCTTGTCGAAGTCGAGGGGGATGCCGGCCTCGGCCGCCGCGGCCACGATCTGCGGGAGGTACTCGCCGAGGCCGATCTCCCCTCGTTCGAGTCGGTGCCACGGGTGGTCACCGTCGGAGGCGTAGTCGCCGAGCATCACCTCGAGGACCTGTTCGGGCGACGCGCCTCCGCCCGTGCCGACGGCCGCCAGCGAGGCCCACGGCGACGACGTCAACACGCCGTGCAGGTCGAAGAGCACGGCCTCGATGGTCAACGAACGACCACGACGGGCGTGCCGAGCGGCGCCCCGTCCAGCAGAAACCCAAGCACGAGAACCGACTGACGCCGCATGCGTCGGAGGATACCGATCACGTCACGCTCCGCTGCGCTCGATGGCGGCGGCCACCGTTCCGAGGTACGCGGCGACGACGTCGGGATCGTTGCGTACCGTCTGGGGGTCGCCCTCGGCGATGGCGCGGCCGGCCCCGAGGGCGAGGACGCGATCGCTGATGCGCATGATGAGCGGGATGTCGTGCTCGACGACGACGAGTGTCGCCGACAACTCCTCGCGAAGGCGGAGCAACAACGGCCCGAAGGCCTCGGTCTCGCGCTGGGCCAACCCCGCCGTGGGTTCGTCGAGCAACAACACGCGCGGTCGTTGCGCCAGCAGGCAGGCCAGCTCGACAACCCGGCGCGTGCCCGTTGACAACGTGGCCACGGGGGAGCCGGCGTATCGGCCGAGTCCGAAAAAGGCGATGGTCTCGTCGGCTTCGTGCATCCGTCGCCGTTCGACTCGGCGCGACGGTGGCAGGCCGAGGAGCGACGGCACGAGTTCGGTTCGTTCGTCGGCCTCGAGGGCCACCCGCACGACCTCGTGGACGGTGAGCTCGCCGAAGAGGCGGGCGTCCTGGAAGACCCGCCCCAGTCCGCGCCTGGCCCGTTCATGAGCGCCCAGGTCGGTGACATCGCGGCCATCGAGGGTGACCCGTCCGCTCGTCGGGGACACGAAGCCGCTGAGCACACCGAGCAACGTGGACTTGCCGGCGCCGTTGGCTCCGATGAGCCCCAGAATCTCACCGCGACGGACCTCGAGGTCGACATGGTCGACGGCCCGACGTCCGCCGAAGTCGACGGTGATGGCGCGACCGGCGAGCACGACGTCGTCGGTCGTCTCGTCGGGTCCGGCCTCCGGACGTGGCCGGGTTCGCATTGGCAGCGACGTCGCCGCGTCGAGGTGGTCGACCGATCCCGACGCTCGCTCGGGCAGCCGGTTGGCGATCGTCTGGAGGAGCACGGCGCGGATGGCTTGGACCACCGAGTAGAGGCCGCCGGGGAGGTAGAGCAGCAGGATCAGGATCCCGAAACCCGAGGTGAGCAGCACGGCCACAGCGGTGTCGCCGAAGAGCGCGGGAACGCCTAGGAGATAGACGGCCCCGAGGAGGACGCCGCCCACCGTTCCGAGGCCCCCGATGATGACGAGGGCCACGATCCGGAACGACTCCTCGACCCGGAAGCTCTGGGCGCCGAAGGTGACGATGAGCCCGGCGTACAGGGCTCCGCCGAGCGCCGCCAATCCGCCGGACAGGGCGAAGGCGGTGAGGCGGGTGAGCACCGGGGGAACGGCCAACGAGGCGGCCCGGCGCTCGTTGTCCCGGACGGCGATGATCGTTCGCCCCACGCCCGACCGGCGGAGTCGTGCGACGGCGAGACAACACGTGACGAGCACGGCAAGGCAGACGTAGAAGTACACCCGACGGTTCGACAGGTCGAGCCCGAAGAGTCGGCCCCGGTCGATGGTGACGTCGCCGGTCGTGCCGACGAGCAGCGGACTCGTGAAGAGGTACTCACGGGCGGCAACGGCGAAGGCGAGCGTCGTGACGGCGAGGAAGAGCCCGCGCACCCGCAGCGCCGGCAGCCCGATGATGAGCGAGACGACCACGCCGGCGACCACGGCTTCCAACACGGCGATGGGGAAGGGCACACCCCGTTCGACGAGGGCGCCGGTGACGAACGCCCCGATGCCGGCGAGCGCGAACTGTCCGAGCGACAGCTGTCCGCCCCAGCCGGTGAGCACCACGACCGAGAGACCGATCACGGCGTAGAGGAGCATGGCCGTCGCCCGAAAGAGAGCCCCGCTCGTCGGCGTCAAGAAGGGAACGAGCAGGGCTCCCCCGATGAGCACGGCCCACGTGAGCGGACCGAGTTGTTCGGCCCAACGCACCCCCCGCAGCCGTTCGGGCAGTGGACGCGCACGCGCAGGGGCGATGGCACCGCCGCCCTCCTCGCCTTCGCGTCCCCGAACGAGAACCAGCACGAGCACGGCGACGAAGAGCACCGCCTCCACGGCTCCCGGCGAGATGCCGTTGAAGAGCAGCACCGCCTCGACGACGCCAACGGCGGCGCCGCCGACGAGGGCCAGAGGGAGCGACATGAGCCGCCCGACCAGTCCTGCAGCCAGAGCCCGAAGGATGAGGCCGGCGCCGAGGGCGCCGGCGTCGAGGGTGCCGACCTGCTCGCCTCGGAGCGGGGCGATGAGGACAGCCGTGAGGGTGGCGAGCACGCCGGCGAGACCCCAGACGATCATCGAGACCCGACGCGAAGAGATGCCGGCGAGTTCCGCAGCATCGCGGTTGTCGGCGACCGCGCGCACGGCGATACCCGTGGGAGTGCGCGCCAACAGCAGGGAGAGGCCGACGACGGCCGCCGGGATGAAGGCGAGGGCGAGGAAGTGCTCGCTGCGCAGCAGCAGCGAACCGATGCGGATCGAACGGTCGAGGGGTGTCGGAAAGGCCGAGACCTCGTCGATCTGGGGGAGCACGGCCTGGGCCACCAGAAGCAACTGCGACACCCCGATCGTGGCCACCAGCACCACGACGCGGGACTGCTTCTGCAGTCGGCGGACGACGCCCGCTTCGACGGCGACCCCGATGATCCCTCCGGCGATGAGCACGAGGGGGAGGGCCACGAAGAAGGGGACGCCGTTGTCGAGCACGACCTTGGCCAGCACGGCCGCCCCGAACGCGCCGATCTCGCCGTGGGCGAAGTTCAGGACGCCACTCGATCGGTAGACAAGGATCAGTCCCGCGGCGAGGACGCCGTAGGCCAGGCCCGTCAGGGCGCCGATGGCGACGGCGCTGGCGGGTAGCGAGAAGGCGACGAGACCAGATGTCACGGCTAACACGACGTCAGCGTCAACAGTGTCACGATCCGCGAAAGCCGGTGGGCGTGAAGTCGCCGGCCGGCTTCCAGCATTTGCATCCGCGATCGGCCTGGACGAGTCGCACCTGGTCGGGCGCGCCGGTCTTGTCGGGGCCGAACGACGAGCTGGCGAAACCAACGTTCTCGAAGTTGTCGAGCACCCGCAGACCATCGGTGAACGACTTGCGAGTCGGATTGAGACCGGCGCGCGTCAGGCCCTGCTCGATCACGCGAACCAGGCCGCACGGCGCGAGATAGTTGTAGAAGAGTTTGTCGGGCGGCGCCAACGCCCGCTTTTCGAAGGCGGAGGCCACCTGGATGCAGGCGGCGTCCGTGCTCTGGGTCGTCCCGGTGTCGCCGATCCGCGACGAGGTCACGAGCAGGCCCCGCCGGAAGAAGCTCGCCGGCATGTCCGTGAGGAAGCTGTTGCCGGCCGCCGCGTAGTCGAAGTCGGAGACGGCATACGCGGGAAGGAACTGCTGGCGCTCGGCCTGGCTGACGAACTGTTGCGCGTAGAGGGTGTTGGTCATGAGGAAGACCTGGTTGACGCCTTCGCTCTGGAAGCGGTTGACGGCGACGTTGAGCTGGCCGGGGACGGCGCCGACGTTCGAAACGCTGATCTCGGCGTCGACGACCTCGACCCCGAGCTGCTTCGTGTAGTTGATGAGTGCCGTCATGTCGGCGTCGAGGTATTCGGCATAGCGAAGGACGCCGACCTTCTTGCCTTTGAGCTCGCCGAGTTCGGAGAGCCGGCGGGCCATGTCGAGCGACGTGCGGCGCGTCGACGGCTGGGTGGTGAACAGCAGGCCATTCGACCGGGCGTAGTAGTCGAAGACGGCACCGTCCCAGGCGATGTACGGCAACTTCTTCTGGTTGGTGAAACACAGGATGGGATCGCCGTAGACACCCAAGACGTGGGTGACGGCGAAGACCTTGCGATCATCGGCCAACGTCTGGCAGGCCGCCCGCATCGAGTCGAGATCGAGGATGTCGACGGTCTCGTAAAAGGGCTTGACGATCCGACCGTTGATGCCGCCCTTGGCATTCAGATCGTTGATGTGGGCGTCGAAGTACTTCTGTTGCTCCTTCGGGCTGTAGCCACTCGGCTCGAAGCCGAGGGCGCTCGTTCCGCCGAGGTCGGTGACGATGACGCCGAGACGGATCTCCTCAGCGGTGATGCCCTGGTCGGATGCGATTCGGCCCTCTGCGGCCGCCGCCGATGCGCCGCCGGTCGACCCGGACGGAGCCGACGCGCCCCCGCTCGACGTTCCGCTGCCCGCCGTTGCACCTCCGGCCGTACCCGCGGCCGTGCCTCGCGTCGAGCCGGCGGGACGGGCGGGATCGCCGCCGGTCGGGGCGGCGGCCACGCCGCCCGCAATCGGAACACCCTCGGCCACCGCTCCCGCGGCCCCACTCTCGTCGGAAGCGGACGCGACGTCGGCTCCGGCGACGGGGGCCGTGCCGATGGCGCCGAACGAGCCGTCTCCGGTTGTCGCCACTGTCGTCGTGCGATCTCCGAACGCGAAGGGGATCACAAGGCCGCCAACGAGCATCGTGGCGACGATTCCGGTGAGGAATCCGTAGGTCTGGCCCCGGCTGCGGAGGCGGGCGATGCGTTCCTGGACGTTCATGGCGATGCTCCGGATGTGGGGTCGTAGGCGAGTTGGAAGGGAGTGGTGACCCGAGCGGGATCGGGAATCAAGGTGAAGCCAGCGCGACCCGACCGGTCGGCGAAGGCGCCGAGATCGAAACGCCACGATCCGTCGCTCTGGCGAACTCCGGTGGCGCAGCGCTTCGGATCGAACGGTGGAGCGGCCTCGAGAGCGATGGCCTCGGCGGGCGTCCAACCCGGGTCGGTGATCACACACGCGAGCACGGCCGCGCCGGTGTCGTTGACGGTGGCGCCGGATTCGGTCCTGACCCGGAGGACGAGGACGGGAGCCGTGCCTCGCAGCCGAACAAAGCTGCGACGGGTCGTGCTCCCTCCGGCAGTGCTGGCCACGGGAAGAGTGTCCGGCGGCACGCCGGTGCGGGCGGCCGGCGTGCCGGCCCCGGTCGTCGCCCATCCGCCTTCGAGCACGGCCAACGGCACGGACGACGCCTCCGGGACGTCCCCCGACCGGTCGGCCGGTGCGGGTACCGGCGTCGAAGGACCCGTCGTCGCCGTCACCGCGGACGAGGTCTGGGAACCGCCGCCCGCGCTCGGCTGGACGGCCGAGCCGCCTCCGACGGCGTCTCGAGGTGGCGCCGTCGGACGAGCCCGGGCGGTGCTCATCGTGGTCGGCGTCGTGACTTCGGGGGCGTCGGTCTGCGTCTCCGCCGAAGTCGCCGAACGACCGACCCATGGCGTTGGCGTCACTGCCAGTTCGATGGCCTGACTTGCTGAGGCGATCGGTCGGTCGCGCAGGGTGGCGGGAACGGTCCCGGCCAGGAGCAGGCCGGCGAGGGCGACCCCGATGGTCAGCGTGTACGCCTGTCCCTCCGTGCACCCGAGCACCTGGGCGATGCGCTTCATCCTTCCTCACCCCCGAGGAAGACGGCCCGCAGCAGGTCGTCGCGACCGGCGAGGTCGGCCGCCGGCCCGGTGAAGCGCACTCGACCCCGCTCGAGGAAGATCGCCCGGTCGGCGACGCTGAGGGCGACGTTGACCGACTGCTCGACCAACACCATGGTCACGCCCCGCTCGCGCAGTTGCCCGACGACCGCCAGGAGTTCGCCGACGGCGACCGGCGCCAGTCCGAGCGAGAGTTCGTCGATGAGCAGGACTTCGGGCTCGACCAGCAGGGCCTTTGCCAGAGCGAGCATCTGTTGCTCGCCCCCGGACAGCAGGCCCGCCGGTTGGTCGGCCATCTCCCCAAGTCGTGGGAACAACTCGAGCGACGCTTCGATGCGCTGACGCACCAACGTGCGATTCCAGGCGAAGCGGTGGCAGCCGGCCAGAAGGTTCTCGGTCACTGACATCGACGAGAAGACGGCCTTGCCTCCTGGCATCTGCACGATCCCGAGCCCGACCCGGTCGGGGGCCGATGCGTAGGTGATGGTGCGGCCGTTGAGGCGCACGACCCCCCGCTCGGCCAGGAGTAGCCCGGAGATGGCCCGCAGCACGGTCGACTTCCCTGCGCCGTTGGTGCCGAGCAGCGCCAACACCTCACCTTTGGCGACGTCGAGATCGACCCCGAAGAGCACCTGGATCGGCCCGTAGCTCACGTCGAGGTTGCGCACCTGCAGGACCGGGAGGTCGCCCCCGGCCGCTGCGACCCGTTGACGTTCCTGTTGTTCCTCGACGACTTCTTCGACAACGAGGTTGATGTCGTTGCGGACGAAGCGGGCGCCGTACGACGCCAGCGCGGCGGCCACGATGCAGACCGGCGCCGTCACGGCGGCGAGCGCGAACCGGGTGCCGCGCGCATCGCTCAGCAGCCCGGTGATGATGCCGCCGAGGAACCCTCCGAGGAGGAAGATGTAGATACCGAGGAGCGCGAATCCGAGCGACCGGAGGCGATAGGGGACGACGGCAGCGACGAAGGCGTAAATCGGAACGGTGGCGGCGTAGAGGGCGAAGTTGGCGAGCGCGATGCCGATGAGCACCGGCACGAGTCCTGGCAGGAACAATGATCCGGTGAAGACCACGCCGTAGACGGCGGTACCGGCGCCGAGGAACAGGATGGCCTGGGGCGGACTGCGACGGAAGATGCGATCGCCGAGCCCGCCTCCGACCAGCACGCCGGCCAACGCCCCGATCTCCGTGACGGAGACGGCGAGCCCGCGACCGAAGGCGTCGAGCCCGTAGCGCTTCTCGAGCAACAGGTTGAGGAACGTGGGCACCGACACGAGGACGAAGCCGAGAACCCCCACGCCGACGAGCAGGAAGTAGAGCGTGCGGATCTTGAGCAGCCGCTGGAAGGCCGTGCCGTAGGAGATCGGCGGGTCACTGCCTTCGGCCATGGCCTCACCGAGGATGGCTTCTTGCTCCTGCAGGCCTCGCGATGGCTCGGGCAGCAGGAAGGTGGCGAGACCGAGCACGAGCAGCGGCACCGCCAGGAAGAGGAAGGCGGCGCGCCATCCGTCGGTCCCTCCGGACAGCGAGGCGATTGCACCGATGAGAGCCGGCCCGGCGACGGCCGCGACCGGCGAGGCCAGATTGTGGGCGGCGAAGATGCGGGCCCGTCCACCCAGTGGGTACCGGTCGGCCAGCAGCGAGTTGTGCACCGGCAGGGTGGCCGCCTTGCCGATGCCGACCCCGAAGCGGGCGATGGCCAGCTGCCACACGAGGGCGACGAACCCGGTGAGGAGCGTGAACGCGGCTGCGGCGACGGCGCAGATTGCGGCCAAGCGCGTCCGTCGGGTGCGGTCGGCCAGGTAACCGAGGGGCAGCGAGGCCAAGACGAAGATCGCCGCGCCCAGGCCGCTGATGGCGCCGAGGGCAGTGTCGGAGAGGCCCAGGCTTCTCTGGATGTCGGGACCCAGCACAGCGAACGCCTGGCCTTCGAGACTGTCGAGCAGTCGCAAGCCGACGAGGACGCCGATGGTGGCCGTCCCACCTCGTCGCAGGATCTCCCGGAATCCCAGAGGTTCCGCCGACGCCCCGGGCAGGATGTCGTCGGGGAGGACGGCCGAAGCCGTGGCGCGCGCGGCGTCGCGCTCAGCCTCTTCGCGCAGCAGCGCGTCGGTCAGGAGCGCAGGATCGTCGGGCGGGGGGCTCGTCGTCTGCATGGGAAGTGCCAGCAAAGCCTACGGCGCAGCCACCGATCCGGATGATCCGTGGGAAGCGAGCGCCCCCCGGATGCCGGCGGCGACCTCGGCCATGGCCTCGTCGCTCTCGTACTTCTGGCGCGGCCAGAAGAAGCCCCGCAGGCCGTCCTTGCGTCGCCGCGGCACGACATGGACGTGCAGGTGGGGCACGCTCTGGCTGACGGTGTTGTTCATGGCCACGAACGTGCCCTCGGCACCGAGTGCCGGCAGAACGGCGGCCGCGACCCGCTGTGCGGTCTCGAAGACGACCGGGATCAGGTGGCCAGGAAGGTCGGGCAATGTCTCGTGGTGGGCGCGTGGGACGACAAGGACGTGCCCGGGGAAGACGGGGCGCACGTCGAGGAAGGCCAGGACGTCCGGCTCGTCGAGCACGATGGCGGCGGAGAGCTCGCCGGCGGCGATCGAGCAGAACGTGCAGGTCACCGGTCGAACCTATCCGTGCGACCATGCCTGTATGTCCGACGCACCTGTCCACCTGTCCAGCGGCCTCCCGGAGACCGTGTTGCCGCAGCCGCCGGCCGAGTTGGCGGCCCGACTCGCCGATGCCCTGGTGGCGCCGATCGAGCAGCGGCGGGACGCGGTCAGCCAGATCGTGGCCGACAATCCGCTCTTCCTCGACGGGTGGGCGACCCTCGGCGACCTGGCTCGCGACGACGTCGAGGCGTACGCGTATTACCGGGTCGGCTACCACCGTGGTCTCGACGCCCTCCGGGCCAACGGATGGCGGGGCAGCGGCTACGTGCGCTGGCGCTCCGAGAGCAACCGCGGATTCCTGCGGGCCCTCGACGGCCTGCGCCGCACCGCCGGAGCAATCGGCGAAGGCCCTGAAGAAGAGCGTTGCGACGACTTCCTACACCAGTGCGACCCCGACTGGGACCGCCGCTAGCCAGCGAGTAGGTCGCGGCAGAACGACCGGACGGCGGAGTTGAAGACGTCGGCCGCCTCCCACTGGAGGAAGTGGCCGGAGTCGCGCACCAGAAACGGGCCGACGTTGTTCGGGAAGACGGCGGCGGCCATGCGGTCGAAGTCGGGGTAGAT